>CALIXG010000045.1 GCA_938046495.1 uncultured Candidatus Saccharibacteria bacterium
GATTTTAATTATTCAAAATTAGTTAAATCGGGAGTGTATGAGGTTAAGTGGAATAGCGGCGAAAATATATTATATGAACACAACCTTGGATACATTCCAGAAGTCGAAGTATGGCAAGAAAATAGTGAGGGTGAAATAAAAAAATTTATTAATACTTATGATCCAAACGGAGTTAATTATTCGAGCCTTGGAAGTAGAGTTGTTTATATCAAAATCACTGATGAAAAAATAGTAATACGTACCGACGGGGAGAACCAAGATATTAAAAAAATTCATTTTCGTATATATGGGGACCAAAATGGTTAAACTGTCTAATTTCATAATAAACTCGGATTTTCCGGCTCTTGCACAGGCCTTTCAAATTAATCATACAGTAACTAGTCATATGAATATGCCGGTAAGCCGTGAAAAATGGCGAGAGGACTACATAGACATAGTAGTGCCAAATGCGAATACAATTCAGCGAGTTAATATAAAATCACATTCATTAGACATGGTAATGCCAGGACCTGTTCAGGTAATCTATGCCGACGCAGTCTATAGTGCATTTATAAAGTCAATTAACGCCAACACTATTCGGTTAACCGTGCAGTGTATCCAACTATCTGGCGAAGATAACACTACACACACTGAAGCGTTTACGTTTAGTATCTCAGGATTCTATCTGCCATAATATGGTATAATAAAAATAATGGCGATGTGATAGTAAAATTTTCACATGGTAAAATCTTTAGCTGAATACCAGGCTGAGGTCACTAGGAGTTATGAGCCCGCAAGGCAAGCTATTCAGAACCAAATTAACGCATTAGCAGGCCAAGAATCTCAAGGGTTACAATCTCTACAGAATCAGTACAAACTGGACCAACAAACATTAGAGCGAAATCGAGACACTGCAGCTGAAGCAGCGTCTCTAGCTGCTGCCGGTAATGGCGGTAGTTTTGGTGGGCAAGCAAACATTGCTAATCGTAAATATTATGCACAGACTTTCGCGCCAGCCCAATCTCAACTCCAGACGAACTTTGATAAAAGCCGAGGGAATTATATTTCTCAAATTAACCAAAATAGAATGAGTCTAGAGAGCCAAATGGCTAACTTGGCATCGGAAGCACATCGATATGGGATATCTAGATATGATGCTGCGGTTGCTCAGGATAAACAGTATGCTCTTGAACAGCAGAGATTAGCATTACAAAGAAGGCAGTTAGATCAAGATAACAGGCTTGCTCAATACCTTAATCAGGTCAATCAACTATCTAAAGAAAATCAAAGATTAAGAGGTAGTGGTTTTGATAGATCTTCGATTGATTCTAGTGGTAAATACGTTGACAGATTTGGCAATCAAGGTATCATCAGGCCAATTCAAACAACAGAAAAACGCAACGGTCGTGATGTTTTAGTTAATACGTATATACCTGGAATTTAAAGGAGTAAAAGGATGGCAGACAATAAGAAAAAGGGGTTTGGGTTAGGGGAGTTTTTATCCGGTCTTGTGGGTTTAGGCAAGGGTATAACAGATTCAGCTGTCAATGTAGGTAAGAGTACAATTGGTATGCTCGGAACTGGCGTAACTTCCGCTATGGACTTAATGGGCGGAGAAGAGACTAGGAGAGGTTATAACGAAGGTAAGAATACTGATGCATTCAAACGTTGGCTTTATGGCACAGATTCTAAGGGTCAGATTAATTATGGTAAAGCGGCGGGTGAAGCATTGGATGCAGCGACAACCTTAACTAATTTCATCCCAGGTGGAGGTAGTCTCGCAGCCAATGTCGCTCAAGGAGCCGTTTCAGGATTCACTAATGAATATAAAGAAAAAGGCAATGATGCCGATCTTGGTAATGCTCTAAAAAGCGCAGCTACTGGTGCAGTTACTGGTGCTGCTAACTCCAAGATGAATGACTTTGTTGGCAGAAAAATGGGTAATCTAGCCGAAAAACAAGCAACTAACCAGTTAGGTATGATTAGTCAGAAAGCTTTAAACGCCGGCAAGAGTAATTTTGTACGTGGAGCCATCTCTGGTGCTACTGGTGGAGCAGTCGGTGGCGGTATGGCCACTGCTCTCGAAGGTGGCAGTCTTGGTGATGTTATTGGTAATGCTGTGTCTACGGCTGGTTCAGGGGCTCTGCAGGGCGGCATTTCTGGCAGCGTTACGGGTGCCATAAGAAATGCTAAGGATCTTGCTGTTGATAAAATAAGAAGTGCATATGTAGATGGTAAATTACCAATTCCACAAACAGATTTAACACCTAATGCGGGAGTTAAAAGAAGACTGGAATCATCGTTTGAGAATGGGCTTACTGGTGATTTTGAGGAGGGAAAAAATTGGGTTGGAAGATTAAAACCAGATGATGTGTCAACTGCTAATAATATCCAGAATACACTTGGGCGACAAAACATTA
>CALIXG010000046.1 GCA_938046495.1 uncultured Candidatus Saccharibacteria bacterium
GTTTTTATTGCTAATATGGATGGGATTAAACGGACTTATATTTTACCCATCAGTATCGAATCTTCTCAAGTTTCTTATATTCTGATGAACGGAGTAGTATACTCGGATGGCTATGTGTTGCAAAGCGGTGAAATCACCCTTAACTACGACGATTTACCAGCTGGCCGGTTAGAGATAGTGCTTAATGATAATTCTAGTAGTAGTGGTGGTAATATTTCCATCAATGGTAAGACTGGAGATATTAACCTAAAGACCATCAATGGAGCAAATCTTGATGGCGACGGAAATATTGAGCTGGCAACGCTCGATGCATTTAATAATGAAGTCCGCGACAGAGAAAAAACCGATAACGAGTTTCGAGACTCGTTAAGTAATCACGCGACTAGAATTAGTAATAATGAAAGTGCTATCAATTCACATAGCGATAACTTATCATCGCTCAATGCAAATATTTCAAGTGTCAATAATCAGATGACAGTATTGAATGATGACGTGCATGAAGTTTCTGAAAACTATGTTCCAAAAACTCGTAGAATCAACGACAAATTCCTATCGCACGATATGAGATTAACCGCTGATGATGTTGAAGCCCTGCCGATTACTGCTGGCGCAACTCACCCTGTTCGCGGAGAATTGGTGGTAAATGGTCATATTACTGCAGAAAATGCTACTCAAGATAATCACGTAGTCACTAAGGCACAACTTGACGTCAAAGTTGCAGAGGTTGTAAACTCTGCCCCAGAAACTCTAAACACATTAGAAGAGTTAGCTAAATCTCTTGGCGACGATCCAAATTTCGCCACAACAGTAGCTAACAGAATTGGGGCAGTTGATAAAAAAGTTGATACTGAAGTTAGTAAATTATCAACTAAAGTTGAAGCCAATACTGAGGGCTTGAAGAGTGTGGCTCAAAAGGCAACCGCAAATTCAACGAATATATCATTACTGAATTCCACTGTTGCCACGGACAAATTATCGTCTGATACTCAATTCTCCAAAGTTGCAAAAGAACAATCTGACCAAAATTCCCTCATCTCCGACATCTTAAATGCATTTTCAAAGGAATCTGAAAAAGGCACGAACCTCAAACTTAATACATCAGCTACTAAAGTGCTGGGGATGACTATTTATGGCAATATGACACAAGATAAGACCAACGGATATAACCTCCTAACTCTAAATAATACTCAGAGTTCTAGTGGTGTGAATTTCACGGTTAGAGATACTGGCTATATTGATGCTAAAGGTACGCTCGTGAATAACTGGACCAGGCTACCATTTAACGAATTCACGTTGTTACCTGGAACTTATACATTGAGTCGCGAAGGTAACTCTAATTATGCAATTGTAATAGATTCTAATAACGGCGGTAACCATACTATCGCTAACTTAAACGTAGGTGAAACTAAGACGACATTTACAACTACTAGAACCGAATACAATGCCTATCTGGCCCACAATATTGCAAAAGGCACCAATATTGACATCAGCGCTCGCTTCATGCTTGAATCTGGTTCTACTGTTCATCCATACGAACCGTCCACCTTAGGCCACCAAAACCTCTTTGACGAATTTTCTGGGCTTCCAGCCACGATTCACGGAGCTAAGCTTGAAAATAAAGACGGTATATTAAAACTCACTGGTAAACCTGCCGTGGATTGGCTACCGATGATTACTCGCGAAAATCTTAGTCTTCTAGATAAGATAGAGTATACGATCGTAAACTACGCTGGAAATTCTGAACAACTTTTCGTGCAGGTAGTCGCTACGAAAAAAGATGGTACTGGGAAAGACTTTTTTGGTGGAATACGCTACAAAACCGCAAAGTTTACCACAGATAGTACAAAATACAGCCAATACGACATGAAAGTTGGCTTGAACTTAGCATCAAAATACCCAGAACCTGTAACTCTGTTTACGAATGTAGCTTTATATAAGGGCGGATTCAATGACGATTACTTCCCAGAATACACTCCGTATGCCTCGGGATTTATCACCCCAAGACCAAAAGCTCCACAAGTGGTTAAGGAGCTGGCTGGCGGTAAGGTGAGTTTTACGGGGAAGAACCTCTTCGATACTAGGTTCGGTAATCGCACGCTAAATAACGTTGAGATTAAAACCTATGAAGATGGTTCATTTGAATTGAATGGAACTCCAACCACGGGTTTTTCGCTAGTGAATATTTTTTATTCTAATATTTATATCCCAAGCGGAAAGTACAAGCTAAAAATCGAACACCTCGGTGGTTCAATTGAGAAAGTTTGGCCTGGTGCTTATTTTGTGCACACAATCCCCATTCAAAAAGGAGAACAAATATATCAAGCCGTATTAAAACCTGAAGACCTGAATAACTCCTCTAAAGAGTTCCTTATTACTGTAGACAAGACGCTTAATGAATTTTACACGCCATTTGTCTGGGTCCCATATAACAACACCACCAACCAAGGCTTCTGGAATTATAAGAAACTACGTCTAAGGATTACATTGGTAAAAGAAGGTGAAGACATCGAATTTACACCATTTGAAACCACTGGTTT
This sequence comes from uncultured Candidatus Saccharibacteria bacterium, assembly GCA_938046495.1. Lineage (GTDB taxonomy): Bacteria > Patescibacteriota > Saccharimonadia > Saccharimonadales > Saccharimonadaceae > Nanosyncoccus. The sequence continues at coordinate 2,538 of CALIXG010000046.1, forward strand.
CCCACTCCCCAGTGGCCTTAATCTATACAAGCTCACCGATGATATTTATGATGAAGTGAAGCTCGAAAATGGCGTAGCCAAGCTGATAAAGCGTGTCGATAAATTAGAACTAACTGGCGAAGAAAATGATATTTATCCTTATCGTACTAACCAAGCCGGTACGATTAGCTTCAAATATGGCGTTTCTGGAAGAAGAATTTATACACAGAGGCAATTGATCGCTGATGTCGTCTGTTCACATTTTAATCCTGTCAATGAGGACGCTTTATGGGGTGCGATAGAAAATAAAACTGGCGTTTCGATTTTTTTACATCACACTAAATTCCCAGCTTATACCGATAAAATCGTCTTTTGGTTCACGATACCCGATCAAGCGTACATGAAAATCACTGATGTAGCCTCGTTTAAGAACTGGCTAAAAGCCGAAAAGGCC
>CALIXG010000047.1 GCA_938046495.1 uncultured Candidatus Saccharibacteria bacterium
AACGCTTAATAATCGATGAGGCCCAGATACGAAATTTTGTCGCCTTTTTTGAATTTACTCGATAACCCACCGAGATAATCACATCCAAATTATACTTTTTAATCTTACGTGCAATCCGACGATTACCCTCGAGGCGCTCTTCCACCTCTTCTTTGACGCATTTTCCCGCCTCCAGCTCTTCATCCGCGAAAATATTACGTAAATGCCTAGAAATTACCGTACGATCCACTTCAAAAAGCTCGGCAATCTTCCCCTGCTCCGCCCAAATCGTCTGATTCATTTCATCTACATCGAAAAAGACCTCCCCTTCTGCACCCTGATAAATTTCCAACTTCGTCATCAAAGTTCTCCGAGATTCTGCCCCGCCGTCACTTCCACCTTGAGCTTAATCTTCAATTCTGGCGCCACCCCCTCCATTTCCTTTTGCAAAATCGCCTTGACCGTCTCTTCATCACTCTTATCGCATTCCACTACCAATGAATCGTGGATCTGCAACACCAATCTCGCCCCCTCCGGTAATTTCTTATCTATGGCAATCATCGCTCGCTTCATCAAATCCGCTTCGGTTCCCTGAATCGGCATATTCTGCGCCGCCCGCTCTGCTGCATTGCGAATAATAAAGTTCGAAGATTTTACATCTGGCGTCGGGCGTTTACGGCCATAAAAAGTTCTCACTTCACCCGTCTTCCGCGCTTCTTCCAGCGTATGATTCAAATACGCGTAAATTTTCTGGCGCATCTTAAAATATTCATCAATAAATCGCTTTGCTTCAAAGAAATTCATCTCCGTCGCATCACTCAGTCCCTTCGGACTCATACCGTACATAATACCAAAATTAATCACCTTGGCCACACGACGTTGCAGCTTCGTCACTTCCTCCATCGGAATCTGATAAACCTCCGCCGCTGTCTTCGTATGAATATCAATATCGTGATTAAAATCTGAGACCAAAGCTTCGTCTCCCGCCAGCACCGCCGCAAGCCTCAACTCAAACTGTGAATAGTCCGCCGAAACTAGTACCCTCCCCTCTGGCGCCACAAATCCTCGACGAATACGCTTCCCCTCTTCGCTTCGTACCGGAATATTCTGCAAATTCGGATTCAAACTCGAAAGTCGCCCCGTCGCCGTCACATTCTGCGTAAAGGTCGAATGGATGCGTCCATCCGCCGCCACCTGCTCAATCAGTGGCGCAATATAAGTCGATAACAGCTTCATCGTCTCCCGATAATGAATAATTTCTTTAATTACTGGATGCTCATCTTTTAGCTTCTCTAACTCTTTTGCCCCTGTCGAATAACCTCGCGAAGTCTTTTTAATACCTTTTACCGGCAAATCCAGTTTTTCGAACAAAATTTGTGACATTTGTAGTGGCGAATTGACATTAAATTGTTCACCCGAAAGCTCATAAATTTTTTGTTCAATTTCTACCACTTTCTCCTCAAATTCCGTCTTCAAACCCTCGAAATATTCTCGGTCTAACAAAATTCCCACTGCTTCCATCTTGTACAAAATCGGCACTACCGGCATATCAAATTCTGTAAAAATTGTGTTCAATTTTTCATCCTTCGAAAAAGCCAAATATTGTTCACTAAATTTGTTCAATGTCGCTTCCGAATACGCGCCGGTCAACGTCTCTTCCATCGTACCAACCCCCTCCACCCCTGTACGGCGCAATGGATTTAATAGAAAATCTGCCTGATCCAAATCCCAAAGTTTCCCCGCCTGAAATACTCGCTCGCGAAACTCCGCATTTTCATGCATCAAGTCCTTAATATTGCTCGCGACTAGCATCCCCTCCGGAATTTCCACTCGAAGCACCTCTCTAACTTCCATCTCAGCATCTCTATCCGAAAAACCATTCTCAATTTTAAGTTTCTTCAGTAGATTATTAAACTCTAAACGCTTAAACACCTCTGAAATTCGAGAAAAATCTAACTTCAAAGCCGGAACATCCGAAAGCTTCACCGGTGCGTCGGTCATAATTCTCGCAAGCGCGAGAGACATCTCTGCCGATTCTTTCCCGGCGATCAATTTTTTCTGTGTCGCCCCAGAAATTTCCTCGATATGAGCATAAATCCCTTCCAGACTGCCATATTCATTGAGCAATTTCACCGCAGTCTTTTCACCGATTCCTGGCACCCCTGGGATATTATCCGAATTATCCCCCTTCAGCGCCTTCAGGTCCAAAAATTGCGACTTCAAAATTCCATATTTTTCTTCGATTGCCGGAATATCCATCTCTTCCAGGTCCGAAAAACCTCGCAGAATTCGATACATTTTCGTATTCTCATCTACAATCTGCAGCATATCCAGGTCCGACGATACAATATAGGTCATATAGTCCCCCGCCTCATCCGCCTGGCGCGCCAAAGTACCAATAATATCATCGGCTTCATATTCATCCACTTCCATAAAACCCCAAGACAGTGCCGAAATTAATTCTCGAAGCAGTGGAATCTGTGCATAAAAATCCTCCGGTGGCCTTACTCGCCCCGCCTTGTAATCCTTAAAAATCGCGAGCCTTTTTGCTGTCGAAGTCCGCGCCTTATCCCAAGCCACCACCACCTGATCCGGCTGGATATTACGCACGATTTCCATCGCGATTACCGCGAAACCATACACCCCCGAAGTCGGCTCTCCCCTGGAAGTCGCCAAATTCCCCATCGCGTAGTAACCACGATAAAAAACACTTTTCCCATCAATGATTACTAATTTTTTCATTAAAATTCCATCCTAGTTAAAATTTCTGCCATTTTTTCGTTCATTTCTGCCACACTGCCATCATTCAGAATATAATAATCTGCCATCGCGATCGGCCCACCTTTTTCAATATTTTCCACTTCCGTATAATCCCGTTCCTGGATTTCTTTCAAAGTAAACGGTCGCTCTTCGCGCTTTCCCACCCGAAAATGCCTCAAGGCCTTCGGCACCACGATTGCCACCACGGTCAAAAGTCCCGGATATTTGCTCTTCAATTCCTTATATTCCGTCCAAGAATAAAGACCATCTAATACAATCCGTCTTTGCCCAGACTGAATTAAGCTATCGATCTCGCCCATCACCTGACGCACCACCCAATCCTTCCCCTCGGTCTCGCGAATCATCTCTCGAAATTGTCGCTCACTCGACCCGTCCGTTGTGCGCTGAATTCCTCGACGCTCCATTTCCTTATAAATCATTCCCCCGAAATAAACTTTTGGCACGCCTTTTTTGGTCAAAAAATCCACCACCACCGATTTACCTGATCCGCTCATCCCCACTATCGCTAAGATTTTTACATCACTTTTTTCGCTCATTTTTGCTCCCAGTTATTAAAAAATTCCAAAAATCGTTCTCGCATTTTCACCTGACTCATATATATCAACACCGGATTCCCCTCCAAATCCATCAAAGTTCCCAAACTTTCGCTTGGCACATAAAAAGTTGTGCGGTGTTTCGCCGAAAGTCGCATCAAAATCCGCTCATACCATTTTTCCGTACGATCATAAATCTCGAAACGCTCAATAAAACTGCGATATTTTTTCTTCGCAAAATCCTTTGGATAAAAAACGAACACTTCACCAAATCGCGTCAAATCTGCATTCACTTTCATTAGTACCAAGCACTGATTTTCCGAACTAAACCCAATCAAAAGATTCGTGTAGATCGCTTCCGTTACCGTACGCGTCGCGAGCTCCTCGTTCGCATCATAAAACTCCCGTGTCTTGGTATCTTCATCGATATGATAACCCACCACCAACTGAAATTGTTCCGGCAAAAGCACTCGCTCCGCCGTTTCACTAACCGAGCGATTCATTTCATCGTCAAAAGTCGTACCAACACCACTCTCGTCAATCTCTCCGCCCAAATTTCCGGCGCCACCTTCCAGATTATATTTTTCCAGTCCCGCCATAAAAATTCGCGCCATTTTCAGCTGATTTTCCGCCACCCACTCTCTATCCACTTCTGGCTGACTTTTGGCAAAGAAAAATTCAAAAATCCCCCGTCCTTTGTTTGTTTTTACACCTAATTGCACCATTACTTTTATCTTATCACAGGTTAGAGCGGAATAAAACTCACGCCTCTATGATTTTACAATTAAAGCCTCACTGCGCCCCCATGATTTTACGAAAGAACCACTCCCAAACCACTATGGTTTACGTGTAAAGTACCCCTGCACTCCAGGACGATCCACGCGAAGCCAAGTTTTATCCGCCGTAGATGGATCAGCGAGATAAGATCCATTCCCCCCTCGCAGTTTCATGCGGTTGTCAAATATAAATGTAAAGTATGTAAGTTTAGAAGTATTAAAATCATTATTTACATAAATTGTTTCTAGTTTATCCTTAGATATATCCCCATCATCGATGGCAAACATCTGTAACATATCCGTCACATTAGAAGTATCGAAGTTGGAGAGATCAAGGGTGATGAGATTAGTCATATCAAAAAACATTAACATCATATTCGTCACATTCGAAGTATTGAAGCTGGAAAGATTGAGGGTGGTGA
>CALIXG010000048.1 GCA_938046495.1 uncultured Candidatus Saccharibacteria bacterium
AGTACAACGGGTTTTCATCCCGTCAACGCGGGTTCGACTCCCGCAGAGATCACCATAAATATAAAAAGCACCGCGAGGTGGTTTTTTTATTTATGATATTTGCCGAAGGCGAGCCCAGGGTTCGCACCGAAGGTTTTGGTATTTGCGTAGCAAATGACAACCTCCCGCAGAGAAAGTATCAAGGATAATTATCTAGACCAGAAACTATTTTCCGAAAGATTGAGGATACTACTGGAATCATTACTAGCCTGCTTCTTTTTAGCCGCAGAGTCCTTGGCAGAAAGGATATTCTCACACATGGAAACTTTTTGATTGCTTTCCTCATGACAGAGATCTTCCGTGTGTAAACGATAAATCACCAACGAAGTGGTGTAATAACCGAGACTATTAGACGCCGTGACTTTGACGATATTTTCACCGTATTTCAGAGAAAAACCTGGGCCAAAAAGTGTCGAATCGGAATCAGTCGGGAGATTATTTCTTTGGTATTTTTGTCCATCCAGTTCAACAGTCCATGTGAGATCGAGATGCTTATTCTCGGCTGCACGATTAGTGACATCAAAATGAATCTTGCCATTACTTTCAAGAAAATTCGGCGAGTGGGGCGAATAATTTTTATCGGTGACAGTGAGGTGAATCTGGCCGTTCTTCTCTTCCCTGCGATAGAAATCATTTTCCACGGAGCGATCAACCCAAACATTGATACCGAAGGGCGATTCGGCCTGGTTATACCAACCAAAAAATCCGCCGTGAATTAAAATAGCCACAATGAAGAGCACTACCATGCCGCCATTCATCGCAAAATTGAACACAGCAGGATTATTTTTCTTATTCAAGAATCCAGCAATCGGGAAGAAAATAAAAAGAATAATCAGAATACCGAGCGGAATATAAAGCACCAGTCCGAGTAGGATAAATGAAATCCAAAACCACATATGTTTATTATGCCATAAAAATCAAAATCTTGATAGAAGCTTATGGCTATTTCGGAGTGAGTCAACTGTAAACTAAACACACTTATGGCTATTTCGGGGTGAGCCAACAAAAAAGTACTCCCGTAGGAGTACTTTTATTTTACCCTAAATTGGAGGTACTTTTACTTTAGAGATTAGCGAGTGTATTTTTCGTTCAAATCTTCGTAATCGTAAGTCTCAGCTTCGGTAAACCAGAGTGCGACCTCTTGTTTGGCTTCTTCGAGGTTGCTAGAAGCGTGAACTAGGTTAGGCACTGGACGACCGTGAGAATTGGCATGACCAAAACTCATGTGCGAGAAATCGCCACGAATGGTACCCATTTCGGCAGATTTTGGTTCGGTGGAACCGACGATTTTACGAACTAAGGCGACAGCTTCGATACCTTCGAGACACATCGCGATAATCGGACCACTCATCATGTAGTCGAGATTATAACGATAAGTTTCTTCACCACGACGCGAAATTAACTTGCCGATACCTTCATAATGTTGCTTGAATAATTCTTGATCTGGGCTAACCATTTTCATGCCGACAATCTTGAGGCCGACACGTTCAAATCTTTGTAAAATTTCACCGACGATACCACGTTGAACGGCGTCAGGTTTCAAAATTACCAAAGTGCGTTCAATAAAATCTGTTCTTGCGCTTTCGTCCATGTTTTTCTCCCTTATAAAATCTTGATATTTCCCCCAGTATATCACAATTTCAGAGGTTATTCGCAACGAACTGAGTTAATCAATTCGCGACAACCACCGGCACGAAAATTATAATTTTCTTCGTAGGTTTTACGAATCACTTCATATAATTCTTCGAACTTGGCGTAGACCTTGGCGAGGTCGACAAATTTTAGAGGAAATTCGGTGAGCAAGTTCGGACGCTCATTGCGTTCAAAATCATTAAAAGCATTTTTGGCATCATCTGCGGCGCGACGCATTTGCACAAAATCGACCGAACCATCATCTTTACTGGAAGAGTGTAACCAACGATAAGTCGCTTCATTAGCCTGTGCCTTGAGGGTGGCCCATTTTTCACCATAATCTTTCAAGCGCTGATTGCCGGATTCGCGCAGGATTTTGGTAGCATTAAGAATATCAGCCTCGGTCCAATCGGAAGTTTTATTTCCTTCAATTACACTCCATTTATGCCAAACAGCGTAGAGATCGAGAGCTTTATTAATATCTTCATCACCACCATTCGTAGCATTAAAAACTGTACGGAAGGCATCAAATTTACGACCAATTTCCGGATCTTTCAAGACGCCGGCAGAATCGCCGAGCTTGGTAACTAAATTGCTATCGATACCGGCCATATTTTGTTTACAATCTTCGATATATTTTTGATAAATTTCATTCGAGGTAGCAGAATTCGAGGCATATTCAGAAATTTTATTACAACTGACATCGCCGCGAATTTTGGTAATCTGATTCTTGATTTCCTTCGCTGTGGAATAAGTCACAGAATAATCGGTCTTAAAGGCACCGGTGGCCTGGCCAATGATGGTGACGAGAATAACTAAAACAATCAAGCTGACAGGGGTGGCAATCATGATAATTTTTTGACGCTTGGTGGCGTGAGTAAAAAAATCTTTGGCACGCTGGATTAGATTGAGTTTGGTACGCTCTTTTTTGACTGGAGTTTCTGGAGCGGCATTAGGGCCGACGCCGGCTGGAAAACCGTTCGGAAGCACCTCACTAGAAGTTAGAGCTTTTTCTTCAATTACCACAGAACTACCGGAAGTCGGTTCATATTCGACACGCTTCCCGACCATATCAATTTGACTTTTGACAACCGCTTCATCGTATTGGATTTGCTTGGCATTTTGGTTATTTTGGTCGCTAAAGAGTTCGCTTACAGAATCAGTTTTATCCATAATCACATTATAGCATAAGGTGTTATAATTACTCTTATGGATATTTCTGAATTAGTGGCAGATTTTCTGGAATCACTGGAAATTGAAAAAGGCCGTTCGACGAAAACCGTAGAAAACTATGGACTTTACTTGGCACGTTTTATTGACCTAATTACGGAAGATTTTGAGGGGCAAGATATGATTAAACCTTCTGACATTACACCGGAAGTTTTACGCCGTTTTCGCTTGAAGTTAAATCGGTTTTCGGACAATCAAAATAAAGAACGTTTGTCAGCACTGACTCAAAGTTATCATTTGATTGCACTAAGAGGATTTTTTAAATACCTGGCCAAGCGTGGAATTAAAAGCTTAGACCCTTCTCTAATTGATTTACCACGTGCCGCAAAAAAACAAGTAACTTTTTTACACTTCGATGAAATTGAAAGACTGCTGGCGGAAATTCCGCTGGATACCGAATCTGGACTCAGAGATCGAGCGATTATTGAACTGCTTTTTTCTGGTGGCCTACGCGTGTCGGAACTTTGTAGTTTGAATCGTGATTCGATTAATTTGGAACGTCGAGAATTCATGGTACGTGGTAAAGGTAAAAAGGACCGTCCAATTTTTATCGATAAATCCACGGCGGAATGCATCGAAGATTACTTGAATATGCGAACCGATACTTTGCCGGCCCTGTTCTTAAATAATTCTGCGAATCAACAAATTCCGTCCACAAGCGGTGATTTTCGTAGATTAACTCCACGCTCAATCGAGCGAATCGTGCAAAAATATACAAGGCTGGCTGGCATCACCAAACACGTAACGCCACACACCATGCGTCATAGTTTTGCCACTGATCTTTTGATGAATGGCGCGGATATTCGTTCAGTACAAAGTTTGCTGGGGCACGCAAATATTTCCACTACGCAAATTTATACTCACATCACCGACCCGCACCTAAAAGAAGTGCACGAAAAATTCCATAGTGAATCAGAAGATTAGTAGCTAGGAAAAATCTGCAGCAAATCAGAAGATTAATAGTTAGGAAAAATCTGCAGCAAATCGGAAGATTAGTAAACGAGAAAAATTAGACGCAAGATTTCAGTCTGGAAAAGCAGCGTAAGCATACAAGCCAAAATAATATAGGGAGCGAAACCGAAAGGTTGACGATTTTTGGGATTTTTTAACATGCGATAATTAAAAATAGCGGCCAGTAGATTGGAAAGACCAAGCTCAATAACGCCGAGCTCCCAGCGACCAAGGAGTAATGCTACGGAAATTAAAAGAATAAAATCACCACCACCAACTAGAGTTTCGCGGGAGAATTTATAGAGTATAAAGTAGATACCTGGCAGGACTAGCATGGCACCTAAGAAACGCAAAAAGTCACGGAGTAAATACTGCCAAATATCTTGTAGATGTAGAGAATTTTTTACTAATAGAACTTCATCGCCACGAGTCTCGATCAATAAATTGAGTCCGTATTTAGTATATAGATTAAAGAGAAAATAAATTCCAGACAAAATAATCACAAGACGGAGTAGATTGACTGGCAATTCTAACCATTTCTTATCATAAACCAGTAATATCCACATAATGGTAAAAATTGCGAAGAGAAGCAGAAGTTTGATGGTCTCAAAAATAACTAGAGGTGCCGAATTGAGGGGACCAGTGTGTTGCTGAATTTGTTGGATTAATGAGCCAGTATGAAAAGCAAAACTAGCAAAGATTATAGCCATCATAATTTCGGAAAAAAATTCAATCAGGCCAATTTTGGCTTTACATTTTTTACATTTACCGCCGAGAAAGAGCCAAGAAAAAATCGGAATCAGCTCAAGACGACTCAGACGATGGCCACAATGCAAGCAAACCGAGCGATTCCCTAGTTTTTTACCTTCTGAATGTAAGCGAATACGCCAAGCTTGGCAGCAGGCAAAAGAACCGAGCACCGCGCCGAAAATTGCACCGAAAATTAGAAAAATCCACTGAAATCCATACATTTTATTTATTTCCCGATAATGGTTTAGCTTTATTTTAGCATAAACCTCTTGAATTTTTAGGGCGTAAAGCTTATGATTGGGATATAGATAAACAAAGTCCCAGAAAGGAACAGACATATGTTTAAGCAAAATAAAAACTTTAAGCATGGTTTTACCATCATTGAGGTAGTGCTCGTCTTAGCTGTCGCAGCATTAATCTTTCTCATGGTATTCGTTGCCGTACCAGCAATGCGAATCATGCAAAGAGATACTGCACGTGCTAACGACGTAAACCGTGTCACCACCCAATTAAACTCATATCAATCTAACAAAAACGGGAAAATTCCTAGTATGGACCAAGATGCCTACGTGAGTGGCCACACGGATGTCGATAACGACGTCTTCAAATCCGCTGGACCTACTTCCTGGGCTTACTTCTATGATGCATACCTTATCGGTGTAGATACCAAACAGAAATTCTCTGATCCAGATGGTCAACCATATAGTCTTGAGATTAGCTCCTGTAAGGCAGCCGATAGCTACGATCCAGAAACAAAGGAATGTAAAAATGGTCAACGTACCAACTACTCCTTCAATCAACAATCTGAAGGTACCGAAGACAACACTTCAAATGACCGCTATGCATCTAAGGGTACTGCTGGTCACACTATAAGTATTGTAGTGAACTCTACCTGTAATGATGAAACTGCCGTTCATTCAACTGGTGGTAACAAGGTTTCCATCCTTTACAAGCGTGAAGGTGGTGGTGTAATTTGCCGCTCAATCTAATTTAGCTTGAATTAAAAAATCTCCCAGTGATGGGAGATTTTTTACGTGATTTTACCATTCAATTTCTTGAAGGTGATGAGATTTGAGAAATTGATTAGCCTGAGAAAATGGTTTGGAGCCAAAAAATCCGCGATAGGCAGAAAGCGGTGAGGGGTGAGCCGATTGCAAAACTAAGTGACTCGATTGATCGATAAGTTTGACTTTAGTTTGAGCATCAGATCCCCAGAGAATAAACACAGCGTGTGGGAGTTTGGCGTTAAGCATCTTCACGCAATCTTCGGTAATTTGCTCCCAACCGATTTGACGGTGCGAGCCGGCATGACCTTTTTCGACAGTTAGCACATTATTGAGGAGAAAGACTCCTTGTTCGAACCATGGAGCGAGGTCGCCGTTTTGGATAATGGTTTGTCCGATGTCAGATTCTACCTCTTTCAAAATATTTCGGAGACTGGGAGCGAGTTTAGCGGTTTGAACCGAAAAAGCTAGACCGTCTGCGACGCCAGGGGTGTGATAAGGATCTTGACCAAGAATTATTACCTTAATTTTTTCGAGAGGCAACTGGAAAACCCGAAAAATTCGTGCTGGGGCGGGATAAATTTCTTGGGGATTTAATGTAGGTGAATTAAAAAATTCCATTAATGAATCGAATTTACCAGCCACAAGTTCAGCCTGAAAAAACTCACGAAACTCAGGTGACAAATCGGTCGAGGCAAGGAGTTCCGTGAGGTTGATATTTTTCATTTATTCAGCTTCTTCCGAGAATTGCGAATTATAAAGCTCAGCATAGAAACCATCAAGCTTCATCAATTCATCATGATTGCCATGCTCGACAATATTTCCCTCTTTCATCACGAGGATAATATCGGCATTACGAATAGTCGAAAGGCGGTGCGCAATTACGAAAGAAGTACGGCCTTCGGTGAGCTTATCGAAAGCACGTTGGATAATTTGTTCGGTACGCGTATCGACATTGGAAGTGGCTTCATCGAGAATCATCATCTTCGGATTGGTAATAATTGCCCGGGTGATAGTAAGGAGTTGTTTTTCACCGGCGGAAATATTATCAGAATCTTCAGAAATTTTAGTTTCGTAGCCATCTGGCAGAGACTTAATGAAGTGGTCCACGCCAGTAATTTTAGCAGCAGATTCGACCTGTTCGAAGGTGACATTAGCGGAGCCATATTTAAGGTTTTCTAGAATAGTGCCCGAGAAGAGCCAAGTATCCTGAAGTACCATACCGAAGAGACCACGCACTTCACTGCGTTTCATCTGCTTGGTCGAGACGCCATCAATTTTAATTTCGCCACTCTGAATATCATAGAAGCGCATCAAGAGACTGACAATCGTAGTTTTACCGGCACCAGTCGGGCCCACGATGGCTACCTGCATACCAGGCTCGATTTTAATAGAAAAATCCTTAATAATTGGCTTCACACCGTCATAGCTAAAATTGACATGCGAGAATTCAACTTCACCACGGAATTTATCATCTTTGGTGATAGATTTAAATTGGCTAGTAAAATCTTCGGCAGCTTCTTCTGGTTCTTCAAGGAAATTAAAAACACGATCTGCGGCAGCCAAGGTTTGCTGAATCGTAGAAGAAAGTTGCGCAGTGTCAGCGATTGGCTGAGTGAAACGACTAACATACTGCAAGAAAGCCAAGATACTTCCGACCGTAAGGGCGCCAATTAGAGCATAATAGCCACCGAGCAGACAAATTCCAACAAAAGCCAAATCGAGGAAGAGGTGGGTGATAGGGTAGGTGAGTGAGCCATAAAATTCACCCTTAAAAGTTTCCTGATAAAGTTTTTCATTGACGGTAGCAAAATCTTGTTTAGATTTTTCGGCATGATTATTAGCCTTGACGATGAGTTGGCCACCATAATTTTCTTCGATTTCAGAGTTTAATTTACCGAGAGTTTTGCGTTGCTTTTTATAATATTCTGAGCCCTTCTTTACAACTTTAGAAACGGCAAGCATGGAGATTGGTACCACAATGACAGAAACGACCGACATGGGGATAGAAATATAAATCATCATACCAAGGTAGCCGATAAGAAGAGTGAGATTAGCAATGACCTGAGAGATGGTTTGCGCAAGTGAAAAAGCGATAGTCTCCACATCGTTAGTCATAATCGACATAGTGTCACCGTTTTGAGTTTTATCAAAATAGGACATCGGTAAACGCGAGAACTTAGCTAGAATTTGGCGCTTTATTTCTTTGGCATATTTAGCCGAAATAACTGCGGCCACATAGCCCTCAACATAGCTCACAATAGCAGAGATAAGATAGAGGCCGACTAGGGTTAAAAGTAGTGAGCTGATACGAGCGAAATTAATTTCCTGACCAGCACGCAAAGCGTCAAAAGCTTCAGTAGTGATGAGACCCAAAAGATATGGACCGGCCACTACGAGCCCAGCCGACATTAGAGCAAGCAGCGCCGAGCCGAGCAAACCAAAACGATATTTTTTCACAGAAGCGAGGAAGCGCTTAACGGTCTGTCTAGAGGCTCGAATAGTTTCCTTTTGAGTGCTTTTTGAATTTTTAGACATATTATTTTCCCTCCTTAGCCTGGCGCATTTCCTCAGCAAATTCTTCTTCCGAGAATTGAGACTTCGCGATTTCTTGATAGACTTTACATTTTTTCAAGAGCTCCAAATGGGCCCCTTTCCCTACCATCTTGCCCTGATCGAGAACAATAATTTGCTCAGCTTCTTTAATCGTACTAATACGTTGCGCCACAATCAGCACGACCGTGTCCTGAATCTCCGACTTCAAATCTTCTCGGAGCTTCTTGTCAGTCTTCATATCAAGAGCTGAAAAAGCATCATCGAAAATCAGAATTTCAGGTTGCTTAGCTAAAGCACGAGCGATGGCGAGACGCTGCCTTTGACCACCGGAAACATTGGTACCACCTTGAGAAATTGGCGCATCGTATTGGTCTTTTAGTTTAGTGACAAATTCCTCAGCTTGAGCAATTTTAGCAGCATGACGCATAAGCGCATCAAGTTCCGATTTTTTAAGATTTTCGACACCATAAAGAATGTTGCTGCGCACAGTGCCAGTGAAGAGATAACCACGCTGCGGAACGTAACCGATTTTATCCATAAGGACATTTTCGGTATACTCCTTGATATTGAGATTATTAATTAAAACCTCACCCTCGGTGGCGTCGAAGAAACGTGGTATGAGGTTAATTAAGGTAGACTTACCAGAGCCAGTGGAGCCGATAAAGGCGGTAGTTTGACCAGATTTAACCACAAAAGAAATATCCTCGATGATGGCTTCAGATTTTTTATCATAAGAAAAAGTTACATGCTTAAATTCCACAGAAGGAATCTCGCTAGGCGTTTCAGTCATTTGATCTTTGAAGGTGATTTGGCTCTTAGTTTCAAGTACCTCAGAAATACGCTTACTTGAAACATTGCCACGAGGGATCATGACAAAGAGAAAAGTTAAGAAGAGAAAGGACATGAGAACCTGCGCAGAATATTGTGCGAAAGCAAGCATACGACCGAGATAGCTCATATCGGTGCGTAAACTAGAAACACCGATGTAAAGAATGAGAACGGCGGAAAGATTAAAAACTAGATTCACTACTGGCTGCTGAAAAGCCATAACTTTGGAGATATAAATATCTGTGTTTTTTAATTTTTCGTTGCTGCGCTCAAATTTATTTTCTTCACACTTCTGCTTATTAAGCGCGCGAATCACTTTGATACCGGTGAGATTTTCACGCGTAATGGAGTTGATTTTATCCAAAATATCTTGATAAACCTTAAACTTTGGAATGGCAAGACTAATTAAGATAGCCGCCAGAATAAAGAGAATGGCCACAGATACGGCGATAATCCAAGTCATGTTCGGTGCAGTATGGAAAGCCTGAATAATCGCCCCGATTGCCATAAACGGCACACGAACCATCATGGTGAGACTCATAATCAAAGTGCGCTGGACGGTCCAGATATCGCCGGTAGTACGAGTGATGAGCGAGGCGGTGGAGAATTTTTCGACATCGGCGAAAGAGAGTGATATTACTTTAGCAAAAATATCTCTGCGCATATCCATGGCGACACGACTACTGACCTTGGCGGAAAAATAGGACGAGACGATACTACCAAGTGAGCCAAGCGCGGTAATACCAAGCATGAGTAGGCCGGTTTGAAAAATAAAGCTCATATTAGATTCGGCTACACCCTTATTCATAATGTCTGAGCTTAAAGCTGGAAGTTCAAGAGCAGTATAAACTTGAAGTGCAACACCTAAGACAATTAAAAGGCATTGCCAAAAATAAGGTTTTAAATATTTGATAGATTTTAGCATGTTTGTTCCTTCTGAATAAATAATTATAACAAAAAAATCAGATTAGTTAAAGAACGTCGCATGGGAGAGAATGCCACATGTCTCGTTCCGGAGACGCTCCAGGGGAAGAATGTCGCATGCCTTTTATCGGACCGCTCAAGGAGAGAGAACGCCGCATACCTCGTTCCGGAGACACTCAAGGCCGTTCGGCCAAGCTTATGCTCCGTCAGAGGTAAGCGGCATTCTCTTTTATAAACCCATAAAACAGTCTAATTGCAATATTCTTTATTTAATATAAGGAAACTACTAAATTACGGCTTCCTAGTAAAGTAACCTTGTACACCCGGGCGATCCACGCGGAGCCAGGTTTTATCGGCATCGTAAGGATTAGCAAGATAAGAACCGTTCCCTCCTCGTAGCTTCTTGCGGTTTACAAACATTCTTGGGAGGTATTTAAGTTTAGCGGTATTAAAATCATTATTTACATAAATTTTTTCTAGCTTATCCTTAGACGCATATGGAAAATCCAAATAAAACATAAAACCCATATCCGTCACCTGTGAGGTATCGAAGTTGGAGAGATCAAGGGTGGTGAGGCTAGCCATGTTAGAAAACATATGGGCCATAATCGCCACCTTCGAGGTATCGAAGTTAGAGAGATTGAGTGAGGTTAGGCTAGCCATGCCAGAAAACATATGGATCATATTCGTCACCTGTGAAGTGTTAAAACTAGAGAGATTAAGCGTAGTGAGTCTAGACATTTCTTGAAACATAAAGCTCATATCCTTCACGCTGGAGGTATTGAAGCTGGATAGATTTAGCGTAGTGAGTCTAGACATGCCAGAAAACATATGGGCCATAATCGTCACCTTCGAGGTATCGAAGCTGGATAGATTAAGTGAAGTGAGATTAGACATGCCACGAAACATCTCGTCCATACTCGTCACTTGGGAGGTATTGAAGCTGGATAAATTAAGCGTAGTGAGTCTAGACATGCCAAAAAACATACCGATCATACCCGTTACCTTGGAGGTATCGAAGTTAGAGAGATTAAGTGAAGTGAGATTTGGCATGCCAAAAAACATAAGGTTCATATTCGTCACATTGGAAGTGTTGAAGTTAGAGAGATTAAGTGAAGTGAGATTAGACATGCTAAAAAACATAGATTGCATATTTGTCACCTTAGAGGTATCGAAGCTGGAGAGATCAAGGGTGGTGAGGTTAGACATGTAAGAAAACATAGCAAACATATTCGTCACCTGGGATGTATCGAAGTTAGAGAGATCTAGCTCTAAGATGTTTTTAATTTTTTGTTCACCATATTCTAAACTGAACATCTTACTGCTATCTGTATTTAAATAAACTTTTTCTGGTTCAGTGTAATAATAAGCAGTCTTATCGGTCGGGTCTAGCCAAAGTTTAATTTCATAATCAGATTCTTCATCTTCAATATTTACTGCATTCATGGAGATAGCTGGGGCAACAGTGCTCTTCTTAAAGTGCTCGATTTTATTTGTCGCGGTTTCTAAGGCTTTTAGTTTTGCATTAAAATCCGTTCCCTCCGTCATGATAGCGATATGATCGTAATTATTGGTTAGAATGGAAAATATTAGCTTATTTGTATATCTACCACTTTCAAGATTGTCACTTAATTTCATGCCGATACTTAACTGGTTCGATTCATCGCCGTTAGTTTTTCCAGCAGTCTGTAAGATTTGCGCTGGGGTAGACAATGCTGGAATTGGCGCGTAATTCGTAGAATTACTAAACTTATAACCCCAAGTGTTATTAGAAAAATCTCCTAGTTGTCCAGCGTAAGAGATCGAATTGATTTTCGCATTAGTCGTAGAATCAGTATTCACTAGCGCTGTTTCATTAGTCTCTGAATTTAGTGTTGCCGTATAGCCAGTCTTGTTATTTGTATTTACTGTAAGGTTTAGTGGGATTTCTGTGGTTTTATCTGTCGAATTTATCACCTGATTTCCATTCACTGAAGCTGCAGTATTATCTATCGAAGCTGAAAGAGTTGGAGTGAAGAGAGCGGATGTATTATCGCTGAGAATTAGATTAGAAAAAGAAATTAAAGCCAAAAATAGTCCGAGAAACTTTAATTCCCAGCTAAACCACCCCCCGTGAGGTTTACTTGAGTTAGTTTTTTGGCCTTGCATATAACTTTATTTTATCATAAAGAATATGCTTTTCTAACAAAACGAGTAGTGGTTATTCTAATCTTGTTTCTTGAGTTTGTTCTGAAGAATAAAGACGATAATTAGCGCAATAATTGAGCTTATAGCGATGAGATACATCATATTAAGTGGAACTTCGTGATTGAAAAAGGAGATTTTATAGTCGAGGGCGGTTTTGACAGCATCAATAGCTTGAACCGGGATTTCGGTCTTAGCCATTTCCTGAAATGGCGCGGTGAGGGCATGATTTTTGATCAGCGACATAAAGTAAGTACTTGGCAAGAACATAATACTATCACGAAGTAGGGCGGAGAAATTTGAAATTGGCATGTAAGCGCCACAAATAAAACCATAGCCAGCACTCACGATATTTGCCACAGCGCTGAGCTGGCCCTGAGTTTTGAGGCCGAAGTTTACTACAGAAGCCAAGGCGGTGCCGAAGAACGAAAGTAGAACCACGTCACCAAGAAGTGACAAAATATCTTTTAATTCGTAGTACCAACAATTTTGAATGCGAATATAAAGTAAGCAAAGCGCGAGCGCCACGAGATTAATAATAATCGTGGAGATAAACGTCGCAGTGAAGTAGGCGAGACTTTTAGTGTGGCTTTTGATCGGAGAGACATCGATATCTTTGGTGCTACCAGTAACCTTATCATTCACCATCAAAAGATTTGAAGAAAAAGCGACGGTGACACTACAGACCGCGAGAAGGCAGGCAAGAATTTGCCCATTCACCACAGCGTTAATTACGCCTTCTGGGAGTGCAACACCTAAGGCGTCTTGATCAAGACTATTATGAAAAACGCGACCAAGAAAAGTAACGTAGAGGATCAATAAAATCATCGGTGTAATCAGTGAAGCGAAAAACATTGATTTGTCACTGAAGAAAACTTTGACATTGCGAGCAGTGAGGTTGAAAAATTTTTTCATAGTTTTACTCCGCTTTCATTTTGTTATTTTTTGGTTCCGAAATATCAGCACCTGGTTTATTTTTCGTAACCGTGAGAAAAACATCATCTAGCGTACTTTTAATTAATTCGAAATCTTGGAAAAGTTCCGGATTTTTTACAATTAATTGCGTGACTACAGCGGAATTTTTGACTTTGATTTGAAAATCTTTATGGATTTTTTGATAAGGCAATTTCAGCTTTTTAACTTCTGATTCATCTACGCCATAAAGATGCAAAACATCCGTAGCATATTGAGTTTTTAATTCTAGTGGGGTACCTTCAGCAATGATTCTTCCCTTGTCTAAAATCGTAACATAGTCCGCATCGGCAGCTTCTTCCATGTAGTGGGTGGTGAGAAAAATCGTCATTTTAAGATCTTCGCGAAGCTTAGAAATAATCCGCCAAACTTTACTGCGAGTACCTGGATCCAGGCCAGTGGTCGGCTCATCAAGAATGAGAATTTTCGGCTGATGAATGATAGCACGTGCGATGTCGACACGACGTTTTTGGCCACCAGAAAGTTTTTGAATTTTCTGATTTTTAATTTCAGCGAGATCAAAGAGTTTTTCTAATTCTTGATAGCGAGCCTTAAAATCTTGACCAAAAATACCATAGAAGCCGGCGCGGAATTTGAGGTTCTCATAAACCGTGAGAGTTTTATCGAGGACGGAATCCTGAAAAACTACACCAATTTGATTTTTAATCTTATCGAGATGAGTGGCGACATCTTGGCCACAAATAGTGATGCGACCAGAATCAATTTTTAGACCACCGTACATCATAGAGATAGTAGTAGATTTGCCAGCACCGTTGATACCGAGGAAGGCGAAGAGGCTACCCTTATAAACTTCTAGATTAATCTTGCGAACGGCCTTAGTTTTGCCGAAGCTTTTCTCAAGATTTTCAATTTTAATGATTGTCTGATTGGTCATTAATATAATTATATACTAGTTTGAAGTTTTTAAACTTTTCGAGTGAAATAGCCTGGACAACCATTGGCTGGATCGTCAATGCGGAGCCAGGTCTTGTCGGCGGTGGATGGATCTGAAAGGAAGGAACCGTTACCACCACGGAGAGTTGTGCGCCCATTGAATATACTGGTAAAATCTGTACCAAAAGAAGTGTCAAAATCATGTTTTACATATATATGTTCGAGTTTATCCGTCGAACCAGCTGCGAACATAGCATTAAAATTAGATACTTTACTAGTGTTGAAATTAGATATATCCAGTGTCTCCAAGTTATTCATATTATTGAACATTTCGCTCATATCTTCAACATTTGCAGTATTAAAATTTGATAAATCTAAATTTTTTATGCCGGACCCATAGAACATATTATTCATATCTGTTACTTTTTGAGTATTAAAATTATGAATATCCAAGTTCTTAAGTGCAAATGTATTTTTAAACATACTGCCCATATACCAAACCTCTCCAGTATTAAAACTCGAAAGATTAATCTCTTCCAGACTGTAACAATCAACAAACATCGTATTCATATAGATAACCTTACTCGTATCAAAGGAAGAAAGATCGAGCTTTTTTAGACTCCAACTCTTCCAGAAGAGACGTCCCATATCAGTAACACTCCTAGTATCAAAATGAGAGAAATCAATCTCCTTAGCGTCATACATATTCGCAAACATAAAATTCATATTGGTGATTTTACTCGAGTCAAAAGGCCTTAAATCAAGATATTCAACTCCAAAATAACTGAACATATCGCTACAATCTGGGTTCAGATAGAGCTTTTCGGCTTCGGAATAATAATATAAAGTTTGCGTGTCTTTATCGAGCCAAGCTAACACTGTACGGTCGGAGATTTCATTGATTTCTAGATGTACAACTGTAGTCGCCTCTGTCGGGGCGGTTAAACTACGTTCAAAGTGCTTAATCTCATTGAAACTGTCTACCGGAGTAGTCAATAGCGAAGCTATTTTACGTTTGAACTCACTACCAGAAATAAGATTAGCTTCTGTTCGATAATCATTAGCTACAGCGGTAATAATAATCTTATTCTGATAAGTACCAACAGGAAGATTATTAGAAATATGTAAGCCTAATGCAAAGCACTCTTTAACTCCCGTATCGGTGGTTGGTGTATTTTGACTAATTTGAAGGCTATTTGTAGTATCTCCTATTTGTGGCATGGAGCGCCAACCTGTCATCAACTGATTTAGATGATCAGGACTGCAATCCTTTGTACCAGCAAAAGTATTCTCAGGAAGATCTGTTAAATGACTATAAGTGTCAGACTCGGTTAGGTTATTAATTTTACCGCTATTGGCTGGATTTGTTATATCCATAAAATAGGGTTTCTCAATTTCTGGATAAACATAAAATCCAGTAGAATTGTTAGTCTTAACATTAAATAGAATCGGAGAACTAATGGAGTTACCTGGGTTATTAAAAATATCGTCACTATTAATTTCAATATTTGCAGCCGACAACAAAGAAACCGACAGCGAAGGTGTCGGTTTCAGGGCATAAGATGATTGTACTTCAAATAATAAATTGGATAATACCAGTGAAAAAATCAGTATCGCGATTTTGAAGAAAGTATCTTGGGAGAGAAAAAGTTTTTCAAAACTGTTAACGAGGGACGAAAGAACTCGGACCACGGTGACACTTATTTTTTTCACACATGTAATCATAACACAAGTTTAATAGTTTATACAATTGTTTTATTTACAACAGTCAGCATCCTATCTTTTTCTCTTTCTTTAATCTTAGTATGGCATATTTTGCTTTTTTTCTGCTTAGTGATAGAATAAAAAGAACTTGGCGCCATAGCTCAGCTGGATAGAGCAGGAGACTTCTAAGCTCAAGGTCGTAGGTTCGAACCCCACTGGCGCTACCAATTTTTGTAAGTATGTTTGACGTACGGCTTGCGAGCGTACGTTTTTTTATCGGAAATTTCGAGATAGGTGAGATAAGTAGGATAAAAAACATTGAGCTTTTCGAGAAGACCGAGATGCGCATGAAAAGTAGTGACCGGTCCAACTACGATTAATTTATCGTCATAAGTTTTCAGAGTGTGACGACATGCGCCAGAAAAAAGTTTCTTGGTGGGAGAAATAATTCCCTTTTGATTACGCCAAAACTCGTCGAGTACGGGTGGGACGATGCCGTTATGCATGTGCCCAGACAGGATGTAATCAAAAGGCTGCAGAAGAAACTCTATATCTGGGGTCTGGAGATGAGTCGGAGCATGGATTAAGGCAAACTTTAATTTATCCGTCGGTGGCTCGGGAAGATTCGCTAGGGTTTTTGTGAGATCTTCGAGTTGAGCCTCAGCATTTTCAGCAAAATTCACCCCGTCTTCGGTGTAGTAAGATTTTTTCTGAGTATAGCCAAAACAGAAAATATCATCATCTTGATAAACTTCATCATCGAGCAAAACTAGATTTGGCACCTCGCGGAGAGATTTAAGGAATTCCTTGTCGCGCACGATATGCCAGCCTTTTTTATCTTCAGGAATGCGATAAAAATCGTGATTACCGAGGCTGACAATCATTTTGCGGACAGAAGATATAACCGTGAGATTTTGTAAAAAGCCCAGAAAACGCTCGCGCTCGCTAAGAGAATCTACGCATTCCAAAGTATCGATGAGGTCACCAGTAATAAAAATATAATCTGGACGGGCAAGCTCGATTTGTTTGATGATGGCGCGGAGTTTAAGATTTTTCACTAGACGCGAAAAATGAATGTCGGAAATCACCGCGATTTTCAGAGACTTGGATTGACCGGAAAAAAGCGGTGTTTTGCGATAAAGTTTGTAGGTAGTTTCTTGAAAAATTTTCACTCGAAAGAATTATTTAGTTTTAATCAAACGATAGTAAATACTTGGAGCAAAACGCACAGAAGCCAGCGGACCCTGAACAGCTTTTTCGAGCTTGATGAGAGCCTTGGTGCTGAAAATTTTCTTCATGGTACGGCTGCGGAAATTCGAAACAGAAAGCACATCCATGATTTCAAAACCAGTTTTCTTAAAAAGATCCTCGACGTAGGCTGGGTGATAATTATAAAAACCGTCCTTATCGATTTCCTTCAGGTTCGATGGCTGTTTATCGAATGGATTAACAGAAGAGCGCTTGAACCAGTAACGGAACATCTTTGGCAGCGTACGCTTATTAGCGACTTCGATAACGGCCACACCACCTGGTTCGAGAATGCGATTAAGTTCACGAAGGACCTGTTCGAGATTTTCGAAGTGATGAGTGGCACGGACCATGAGTAGGGCGGAAAATTCGCCATCAGAAAATGGAGTCTTATAGATGTCACCTTGGACTGTATGGAGTTTATCACCAAATTCTTCCCTGGCTTGCTCGAGATTAAGTTTGGAATAATCAAACAAAGTAGCACGCTTCGCACGTGGCAAATATTCATTAGCTAGACGACCATAGCCACCACAAATATCGACAAAGTTGTCCATATTTTTCGGCAATAGGCGGCGAATGGCAGTACGATCGGCAAGATCTTCGTATTCACGCCCAGAATCTTCCCAGAAAACTTTCTTATAATTATAACCATTATAATCAGAAATGACCTTGTGATCAGACTTGGTATTCTTGGTGTTGGCAGAAGCATCCTTGGTGGTAGCAGATTTTTTCATAGAATTAGTATCCTTGGTAGATTTTGCAGTCTTTGCAGTCTTGTTTGATGTCTTATTCATAGTTCCTATTTTACCATTTATTATTTATCTTGTTTCTGATTTTGAGCTGAATTTTCTGATTCACCTTCCGACTCGCTCGACCTCTCAGGTTTTGGCAATATTTTAACATTCTTAAAAATCAGACTGCTCACTTTTTCGAAAATTGGTACCACTTCCGAAAGATTAAACAGGAAACTCGATATTAAGTAAACCAGGCCGGCAAAAACAGAAATTAAAATGAACTTCGGAATGGTGCTGATAACCGAATTATCGGTGCTGCGCAATGGGAAGAGTTTGGTCATAAAATAGGCAGCAATGGCGGTAAAGAAACTGGCGATCAACATACGGAAAATGGCTAACCAAAAAGTCTTATCGAGTAGTTGAAATTTGGCACGAGCATTAAGGATGGTGAGGAGAATCACGATTTCAGCTAAGGCGCCGATAGATTGCGCCCAACCAAGGCCATCTGGACCAAAACCGGTAATGGCAAAAATAACCGAAAGCGCCATGGTAAAACCAACGGCGAAAATACTAACCACAAACGGCGTCTTGGTATCCTGTCTGGCATAAAAACCACGCGAGGCAATATGAAAAATTGACTGAGCAAAAATCGCGACAACGAGCGAACCAAGCACGCTTGCGATTATTGGATTACCACTATTTTTAATGAAACTAACGATGTAGCCACGAGCAAAAAAGGCAATCACGGAGACTGGTAGCGAAATCCAGATAATCATCCGAAGCGCATGGCGGAAGGTAGCATTAAATTCAGAAGATTCTTCATTGACTTGCTCGGTGAGTTTCGGGAAGAAGGCCGTAGAAATCGCGACACCAATGAGATTAACCGGCATTTGATGAAGACTATTAGCCTGCTGGAAGGCGCGCAAAGTGCCGGTACCCATACGAGAAGAAAGATTGGTGGCCAGAATAGAATAAACATAATCGATCCCCTGGTCGAGCGAACGAGCTGGCAGTAATTTTAGGACAGAGCGAAATCCATGATTTTTCCAATAAATCTTGAATTGATAATCAAAACCGAGACCGAAGAGACCGACGAGGCTGACAAAAATTTGAAGCAAGGCACCGAAGACCACACCAAGTGCCACACCCATAATGCCACCCTCGAAAATTTGCACACCGAAGAGATTAATGCCATTAGTAAAAACCGTGATACCGATGAGAATACCAATATTATAGAGTGCCGGGGCGAGCGAATAAAAGACGAAACGACCGACTGCTTGCTGAACGGAGTTAAGTACCGTGGCAATACTAAACAGAAATGGATTAATTGCGATTACGCGAGTCATATTGATGGCGAGAATAGTGCCAGACTCATCAAGGCCCGGACCGACAATATAGCGAATCAAAGGATCTGCGAAAATCATAATAAAAATACTGGCAATAAAAGTCACTAGCGCCATAAGATTCAAAGTGGAGGTGGAAAGTTCCCAGGCAGATTTTTTATTACCAGAAGAAAGACGCTGATTAAAGACTGGAACAAAGCTGACGGCTAGGGCGCCAGAAGTGAGAATGAAGAACATGAAATCTGGAATGGTGAAAGCGGCGGTATAGGCATCCACACCAGTCGGATAAGTATCGAGATAGTAAGAATTGAGTAAACGGTCACGGAAGATGCCGAGCAGTGCGGAAATCAAAGTGGAAACACTCAATAAAATAGCAGCATATTTGATGCTAAGTTTACTGTTCGCCATAGCGACGACGGAGCGAAATTGAATTTTTTTCATCTATAAATAATTATATCGTATTTATGCTAAAAATGACGGGCGAAGATAAAAAAATACAGCACCAGAGATGCTATATTTTATTGCTAGACTCGGTGCTATAAACTTTTTTACAACACTCTAATGGTAAATATTTGCGGCCTATCTAGGCGGTATGACGGTAAGATTTAGCGGTTTCACGTTCAGCCATTTTATTAATACGACGATAGCGCTTGGAAAGACGTAGGCTGAAAAATTCTGTAACGGCACAGATTTTGTCCGCGACAGTAACTACCCAAGCTTCACGAGATTTCGGCAAGACTTTGCCGAGTGGGAACATGTGAGACTCGATAATATTTTCTTCTTTGGCATCAATATCGAAGTCGCGCTTAGCGTTCGAGGCGGCAATAATTGGATGAATATAGGCGTGGCCCTTTGGCATATCACCGATATTGTGCCAATCATAGAGGAAATAATCGTGCAAAAGTGCGCCCTTGACGAGGGATTTATAAGAAAATTTCATCGGAAAAAAGCGGGCAATTTTTACGCTCATAATAGCGACGTGAACGGAATGATCGTAAGTCGTAAAGCATCCATGCTGGAAAAAAGTGCGTTCGATTTGCATATTTTCCGATTCAAGAATTTTGCGACCATATCTATTAACTAGACGGTTTGTTTTACTCATTTAGATTATTTTACCATAAATTGGATGATTTTGAAAGCGTTTTACTAAGTTAACATCTCAAGTGCAACACTAAATAATTGGCAAATTAATTGTTTTTAATCAGTATACTCAAAAAGTACAGTATTAATGTGGATTCGCTTAAATATGAAGTCATCTACTGGTGGGACTTCACGTTGAAGAGTAAAATTATTCTTACGGAAGATACTATCAAAACTTAAAGTGTGGGGGAAGCTATCAAAATCATAATCGCCAAGGTAATCAGTGGTAATTAAAATATATTTTTTATCCTCGTGCTCAAAAAGATAAATCCAGGTATCAGGACCAACCTCATAATGATCTTTTTCAATGGAACCTTCGTGATTATATGCGAGCATTACATCTTTCAGTTCTTCTTTTGATAAAAACATATATCTATATTACAACAATTAAAAATGACCGGCAACTGGTGCCGGTCTTAGTATTTGGTCAAATTTTATTTAAATATTATGAGTATTTAATCCGCGCTTCCTAGCGTCATCAATCAGATAATCGTCATGATCCTGCCAAGCGTCACGTAAATAAGTAACGTTTCCGTCACGGTCGATGATGGCATGCCCATGGCCGGCTCCATCGCCAGACCCACTTAATCCGCCAAAGAATACATCAGTTTTACCACTTCCGTCATTCCGAGATCTAATCTTTGCATCCTGCCCAAAGATTGAACCAAGATAAAATGCACCACCTTTCTCATGAACAAGCGCCATATTAACCTTATCAATAACCTGATGCTTCTTTAAGTTTAGCTCTGATTTTACCTCTTCAAGTTTATGATTAAACGCAGATTGGGCTTGCTTAAACTTTTCTTGGAGGTGTTCAAAATCGGCCTTAACTGAATAGAGCTGATTTTTTAATGCATTAAACTCTGCCTGCGCAGATTCGTGACGAGATTTCGCCTGTTCAAAAGAAGATTTTGCACGATTAAATCCTGAAGAATCTGTTTTAGGAGCTAGTGCCTCGGCATTTGCTTTCGCCTGCTTAATTTCACGAGCAAGCTCTGATATTTCAGCATTCAATGCATTGCGACGGTCTCTATGCTCATATCCTTGTTGAGAAAAATATGGAGCATCAGACTTATCGCCATATTGGTATGCACTACTGGCTTCGTCAAAACATTCCTGCATGGCACGATGTTCGATATCTGCCTCATACTTCAAAGACTCGATTTTGGAATTATTGCGATCTCGGATTCGAGTATATTCGCTCCAAACAGAGTCACTACATGAATATGTAGACTGCATCGCCTCAAATTCACGATTCATGCGCTCCCTTGCACGAACACGCTCGTCCCAACACGCCTGCATAGTACGATAGGCAACATTGGTTTGCTCTTGTAAATCTTTAAATCTCTGAAAGGCAGCTTGTTTTTGTTCAAAAAGAGACTGCTGTCTTGATTTAAGCCTATCCAATTCCGGATTTCTTAACATACATAATCACCACCCTTTCAAATTAGTAATGTACGTTTAAAGTTTCATCAACCAAATACTTTTTTATTATAACATTTTTATTGGATTTGTAAAGTAGTGCCCCTGAACTAACATCTCAAGTGCAACACTAATACCTCGGCGCGATCTCGCGGGAGTAGACCATGTAGGCTTGGCCGCCACTGAGGG
>CALIXG010000049.1 GCA_938046495.1 uncultured Candidatus Saccharibacteria bacterium
AACCTGAGACCGAATCTGAAACTGAATCTGATGTAAAAGAATCTGAAGATGAATCCGAGAAAGCTACTGAAGCTAATTCCGCTGAAGACACCGAATCTGAATCTGAAGAAAAATCCACCTCAAAAACCGAGAAAAAACCTAAGGTTAAAACCGGTAAAAATCGTTTTGCTACCTTTGCTAGTCTCGTAGCCGTCGCCTTATCAGGCACCGCGCTTTATTATGCTTACAACCGTCCTACTACTTCAATTTTCCATAATAGTAATTCGGCCAGCAATAATGCCGCTACCTTTGCCGAAGGATCAATTTCTGAAATTGCCAATTCTGTCTCAAAGAGTGTCGTTTCAATTATCACCAATACTAGCACCACCGGTTCTTTCTTTACTGGTCAAGTCTCTCAGGCTGCTGGTACCGGTTTTATTCTCAGTAGCGATGGTTATATCGCCACCAACAAGCACGTCGTTGCTAATGCTACCAAAATTGGCGTCATCCTCGACGATGGCTCGACTTATGAAGATGTCGAACTTATCGGCACCGACCCAATCAATGACTTTGCGATTGTTAAAATCAAAGACGTCAAAGATCTCACTCCAATCAAAATTGGTGACAGCAAAACCACTAACATCGGCCAGCAAGTTGTAGCTATCGGCAACGCGCTTGGCACCTACCAAAACTCCGTGACCTCTGGTATCATCTCTGGTAAAGGTCGTAGCCTCACCGCCTCTGATTCTTCTCGCACTACCTATGAAACCCTTTCCGATATGATCCAAACCGATGCCGCAATTAATGGTGGTAACTCTGGTGGACCACTCGTCAATGCCGCCGGTGAAGTGATTGGTATTAATACCGCCTATGCTAGCCAAGGAAATAACGTTGGCTTTGCTATCCCTATCAATAGCGTCAAGGGAATTATGGCTGGCGTTCTCAAAGATGGCAAATTCGAACGCGCCGTATTAGGTGTCCGCTACCAAACCATCACCCCGCTTATTGCCAAAGAAAAGAAGCTTGATGTCACGGCTGGTGCCTACGTCAAAGGTTCAAACAATGCCTCTGCCGTCATCAAAGGCAGCGCTGGCGACAAGGCTGGTATTAAAGATGGCGACATTATTACTGCCGTTAATGGCACCAAAATCGGCACCGCCGGCTCTCTTGGTAGCCTAATCGGCGAATACGCCGTTGGCGATACGGTTAAACTTGAAGTTTATCGTGACAAAAAATACATCCAGCTCGATGTCAAACTAGAAGCTTATGACGCCGATAGTGCCAAAGTTACCACCAACAAAAAGTCCGATGACGACGAAGAATAAAATCAAAAAATAACCCTCCGGGGTTATTTTTTATCTATCATAATAAATATTATTGAAAATCTTATTTTACTAAAAATTCCACCAAAAATTATTTCAGCTTATCCACTGGGTAAGAAAATCCTAAAATTAAATCTTTCTTTAAGCCTAACTCAAAGCCCAACTTCTCCGCGTATTCAATAATTTTTTGCTGCTGACTCATATCTGATTCGATAATCACATAATTTGTTTCAATTTCATCCTGAATTTCTGACTCCGAAAGTTCTTCCAGGTTTTTCGCAGTAAAAAAATTTCGTTTAATTTGATCGAGTAGGCGATAAATCTGTGCCAAACCATCCTTATCCGCATAAAGTGCCAACTTCGGCTCGTATTGCAATTCTGGCGATTGCCACTCCCAAGATTCATCCACATATGGTAAATTCGCCACGATAATTTCTGGGCGAATCTTCAAGCGTAAAATCGTCGAAAGAAGGTCTGATTTGTAAAATTTAATATTCTTCACCCCAAGTTTATCCCGGTTAATTCGCGCTACAGTCAGGGCATCTTTCGAAATATCAAGACCAATCACCTGGCTATTCGCACAATCCAAAGCCACCGAAAGCCCAATGCAGCCCGACCCCGTCCCCACATCGACAATTGTCACCGGTTTTTTTATATCGGATTGCTCTCCGCTATTAAATTTCCCATCAATAATTCGATAATAAAGTTTTCCCGCCAGCTCCGCCGCGAGTTCCGTTTCCGGACGGGGAATTAACACATTTTGGTTTACCAAAAATGGTCGCCCCATAAACCACTTCACGCCCAAAATATAAGCCAGTGGCACCTTATTTGCGCGCAAAGCCACCATCTGGTCCGCCTTCTTCCGCGCCTCATCAGAAATTTTGTCCGCACCATGAGTCACGAAAAAGCTCCGGTCCTGCACATCCATCGAGACCGCCAAAATAATCTCCGCCTCTGTCGGATTAATGATCTGTTTCGAAACATCCAGCCAACTTTTTACCGTGGTTGCCATTTTCTCCTTTGAAAATTATTCAGCGATACCGTTTTCCGTACGAATTACATCGAGCTCACACTTCTTCAGCTCCGAAATAATATCATCAATGTCACCATCCATCACTGCATTTACATTCGATCTTGAGTAATGAATACGATGATCTGTTACACGGTCCTGCGGGAAGTTATAAGTACGAATCTTCTCCGAACGGTCACCCGTACCAATCAAGTTTTTACGCGCTGCCGAGGCATTTTTCGCCGCCTCTGCTCGCTGAATATCATTCAAACGCGTACGCAGCACCATCATCGCGCGCTCCTTGTTTTGACGGAGAGAACGCTCATCCTGCATCGCCACCACAATACCAGAAGGCATATGTGTAATGCGAATAGCCGAGTTGGTCGTGTTCACCGACTGGCCACCGTGACCACCAGAGTGATAAATATCGATACGTAAATCTTTTTCATCAATCACAATTTCCGATTCTTCCACCTCTGGTAAAGCCACTACCGTCACTGTAGAAGTGTGAATACGACCTTGCGATTCCGTCACTGGTACGCGCTGTACACGGTGTACGCCACCTTCAAATTTCATCGTACCAAAAGGCGTCTCGCCATCCATCTTGAAGACTACTTCTTTTACGCCACCAGTCTCATTGAGACTTTCATTCATTAGTTCCACCTTAAAACCATGTTTTTCCGCGTAGCGCAAGTACATACGGTAAAGCTCAGCCGCAAACAATGATGCTTCATCGCCACCCGCACCAGCTCGAATTTCCATAATCACCGGTTTATCGTCATCCGGATCACGTGGAATTAGCTTATCATCAAGTTGTCTAGTTAAATCGGTAATTTTTTCGGTAAGTTCCTGAATTTCCAGTTTTGCCATCTCACCAAGTTCAGGATCCGAAATGATTGCCTCGTCATCCTTAATCTGTTGCTCGGCACAAGTAATTTCATTTTTTAAATCCAAAATTGATTCGACCTCTGCCTTCCTCTTCGATTTTGCAGCAAAATCATTCTCGAGGTAAGCCTTCGGATTTTCCAAGAATTGATTAAGTTGAGTTAATTCCAACTCTAAACTTTTGATTTTTTCGTCCATATTAGATTAATTATATAATAATCCACCCCATATTCCAATGTTAGAAAAAGCAAAAAACCAACTCCACTAACTGATGTATAAAAATCATTTTTTACATATAATGAATATATGGAGAACAAAAAACCAAAAGTCGGAAAATTACCCACTATTAAACAAACGCACATTTTAAATTTTATCTTTTTTATTATAATTGCTCTTCTTTGGATTCCTTACGGTTTCGCCTTTTTTATAAAACAAGCCGATGCAAGGGCATATCAAGCAATACTGCTCATTCCATTGCCAGTAATTGGACTCTTTTTATCAAGAAAAATTGGCATTTTGATTGCAAACTATATCTTCCATAAAACTAAAAGACATCATTTCTGTCTTGCAGTCTTAATCTTATTTATTATTAATATTTTCTGCACAATATCTTGTCTAGCCATAGAAATATCTAGTACTGGGTATCCACTAAAAGCTTGTCTAAGCGTATGTCACCAATTAAACACGCTTGATACTCTTACGGCTAACTTAAAAACGGTGTTTCTTCTTAACTTGCCAGCATTTTTCGCGGCTTATCAATATTTAAAAAATAAAAATAACCACTTAGATTAGTATGGTAAATAATAACAGATTCCAGAGTTAAAAAATAAAAATGATTTCATATAAAATCTTGGTGAATCTTATACATCTCGAAATAACTCAAACTTCCAAACCTATTATGCTTATTTGACAAAATAAGCTAATTATGCTACAATATAGTGATCATGGATTTAATCCATCGTACATTAATATCGTTTTTCGTTTGTTTTGTCTAATGCCTGGCGGCGTAGGGTATATAAATTTTGTATCTCCTGCGCTGCTAAGCAGCAAATAACCCCTGTTTGTATTGACTCATACTGAGTCTTATTAATGAAAGGAGATTTGCGCTATGACGAATCAAATAATTAACGCTAGGGACCTTGTTATTGATTACTTAGGAAATATTGAATTACCAGTTGATTTTGAATTACCTTTTCTTGGTACTGAAAACCTTGAAACTATAGCAAAATATTATCTAACTATAGAGATGATGGCAGCTTGCGCAATTAGCTCTCCTTATCCTGAGATTAATATTTCTAAAAATAACAAAAATCAATTAGCTCAGATACAAGATAAAGCTTACAACTCCATGAAGATGGTTCTTGAAGCCATAAAGCAGGCAGAGCCAAAACCTCTTCTTACCACTATTCGCTCTGATCAGTGGTGGTTTAATGTCGGTGAAGAAGTAGTATGTTTTATTCAAGATAACGGCGATAAAACTTTACTTAAAAAGAATACTTTTGTTACTGGTAGAGTAATTGCCGGCTGCAAGCATCACGAAGACTATATTTCTATTCTCGCCAATGAAAAAGTTCACACTGACGACGATCAAGATGGATACGGACTAAGTTTCGCTACACGTGACCCACGTATCATGAAGGTTGAGGAGTATAACTACCTCAAGAATCACCCCGATTATCTGAAGATGTGGATTACTAACCAATCCACCTTGATTCAGTTCAATCCTGAACCAATGCTTCAGGCTTTCGCTGAACAATAACAGCAATTAGTGTTAAGAAAAACGAAAATACCTCCTAGTTATAGGGGGTATTTTCTTTTTCCGATTTACTCTTGAGTTTTACTAAGCCAATCAGCCCATGTTCTTCCATCGGTTCTTTTATAACTCTCTGGGTTGCTGAATATGTCGTTAAGTGTTCGTTGACTATCTCGTTGAACTATTTGAAAACCCTCTAAGAAAGTTCTATAATCGTCAGCCGTCCAGCCACTAAAAGTTTGATGACTTTTTTCATTTGGTGCACCAGTATCCATATCCTTTTTTTCTACTTCTATTGCCATATATTTGTTAGCATCATTAGGATATGTTTTTATGCTGTCGGATATTACTTCATCAGAAGTCCCTTTGATTTTAAGTATCCTACATAGCGATAATAGGGCGACATCACCATCATGGAAGGCTAAATTGATAGCCTTTTTTTCTTGAGGTGTTAAATTATTTTCTGCATCATCAGTCAGATACACATCTGGTGTTTCACCAAAGAGTATCTCTATTCTCGAATTCATCTCGTTAATACGCGGGTCTATTTTGTCATCTCTAGCCCACTTTTCAGCTAAAATACCGCGAGCTAATTGATATGCCGTCATAGTGGATTGAATACCATGTGCCCTTTCAAATTTCCCATGCCCACCCACTTCATTCGCTGAATTTGTCTTGTGAACGAAGTTCTCTCCGGATAAATTAAAATTAGGGTTATCAAATATCTCATATACTGCTCTTGAAGTTCTTCCGTTACCGTCAGCAAAAAGGTGTAAATTATTAACTGTATAATATGCGAGGGTTGCTCTATAATGATTATCTTTTATTCCTTTTAACGCCTCTGTAGTATCATTCAAGATAGCCCCCTGAACCTTTCGAGATGGAGCCATATGTTCACCGACTTGTATA
>CALIXG010000050.1 GCA_938046495.1 uncultured Candidatus Saccharibacteria bacterium
GACCTATTTTTATCATCTTCAATTTTTAATCCGCCATTTCTTTCGTCAGATTATAACTTAGTCGCACCAAGTCCTCGATTTTATCTTCTTCCACTTGTCCACTCAGCACAATTTCTACTCCCCCCACACCAAAATAACGCGAAGTCATCACCGACTCAAACTCTTCCTTTAGAAGCTTCGAAAGATTTCGATCACATCTAACTTCCAAAGTATTTTTTCTTTCCACCAAAAAAACTTTTCCATTCGGCGCCAAATAAATATACTCTTCTAAATTCGGATTTTTCGTATCCGCGTGAATATCCAAAAATTTTTCTTTTTTATATTCACCAATTCCGCTAACTTTTTCTATTTCAAACATTTTATTTCTTTATATATTTACTGTAGTATTTTAATTCTTCAATTGAACCCAAAATATCATCTAGTGCCAAATGCATTTCCCTTTTGGTAAATTTTTTCTTCATCACGTTTTCAAAGTACAATTTAAAGGCTGACACATCGAGCATTCGATAATGCAAACGTTCATTTAATTTTGGCCACTCTTTTACAATGAATCTTTTATCCTGATGAATTGAATTTCCCGCCAAATAAACTTCCTCGCCGAAATGATCATCGATAAATTTTAGAAGCATCTCTTCTACTTCATTCACTGGAAGCCCAGCCTTGTTTTGTTCACAAAGTTTTTGATAAGTTTCTTCGTGTTTTTCCCAAAACTCCCCCACCATGCGTTCTTTGATCAATTTTTCCGAAACTTTCACCGTCGCTGTCATTTGCGCCATCGGATTTAATTCCCAATCTGTCGCAATTACCGCTACTTCCAAAATCTTATCTTTTTCCGGATCCAAACCCGTCATCTCCAGATCCATCCAAAGCAATTTCGCTTTTTTCGGCATTACATTTGCTCCGGTACTTCAATACCTAGTAAGTTCAAGCCGTGAGTCAAAACTTTCAAGTAAACTAAAATAATTTTGCCTCGTTCTAGCTCAAATTCTGAACCCGCTACCTGCACGTGTTCATAAAAACGGCTAAATTCTTGCGCTAATTCATAGAGGTAAGTACAAATTTTATTTGGCAAAAGTTCACGCACTGTTTCCTTCAAAACATCTGGATACTGAATTATTTTCTTCATCAAATTACGTTCATAAATCGAAATGTTCGCGAGATATTTCTCTTCTTTTTCCGCCGAATCATTTTCTGAAATTAAAGCCTCAGCCTCCGATTCAACTTTATTTAATTCCCCACTGATTCGACCACTGAAGATTTTACCCAAAATTTTCTTCGCGCGCACTGCCGAATATTGTAGGTATGGACCAGAATTTCCCGTCATCGAAACTGACTCTTTTATATCAAATATGATATCTCCGCCAATTTTATATTTAGCGAATGCATACTTCAGAGCGCCCATCAAAACTTTCTCATCACTGGATTTTTCCATCGCTTCACGTACCATTTCGATCACATCAATCGCACGTAGGAAGTTTCCTTTTCTCGAAGACATTTTTTCATTACCCGGTAGTTTCACCTGACCGTGCGTAATGTGTAAAGTCTTACTCGAAAGTTCCGGCGCGAATTGCGAAATTGCTGAAAGCACCACCTTCATATATTCGATAATATCATTACCAGTAATAATGATTGATTTATCAAAATGATAATCTTTATATTTCTCAAAAATCAAACCAGTATCTTTGGCTTCGTAAGTTGGTAAGCCCTTATTATTAATAAATACCCTCGTATGTAGTCCGTGTTTATCGCCACGGTAAACCACCGCCCCATCCGACATTTCATAAACCCCGTTCTTAAGCTCGCGACGCACTGTCTCAAGTCCGGTCTTCGCCACTGTTGATTCAGGGTAATATTTATCAAACTTTACCTGCAAACGCTTATAAAAATTCTCAAAATACTGATAGCTGTTTCTGCGGCCCCAGAAATAAAGTTCTGCCACTCTGGCGCGTTCCGGGTCTCCGCTATAATCCGCACCTTCTCCTGCTTCCGCAATTTCAAAAATCATCTTATTTAGTTTCACGATTTCCGCGTGCGCCTCCGCGTCATTCTCATCCGCCCGCGTACCAAATACATAACATTCTGCCAGCAAATCTGCCACTTTTTCGGGTGTCAGATCAGTCGGAATTTCTTTAATTTTACGTAGCATGCCATACATATTTCTTGCTACGTGCAATCCAATATCACCACCAAAATTTGCCCTTACTACCTTACCGCCAGCGTATTCAACCACACGTGAAATCGCTTCCCCCACAATCGAAGTGTAAAGATGACCAACATGTAGCACCTTGAATGGATTTGGATCCGAAAATTCACAAATTACTGTCTGACCAGAATATGCGTCTGATGATATATTTTTCGTGAAATCTTTTTCGAACTTATCAATATTTTTTAATAACTTTTTATTACTTAATTTGAAATTCAAAAACCCTGGCCGTGCGATTTTAATCTCCAAATCCGTCTCGCCAAGTCCACGCATCAGCTCCTCGGCAATTTCCATCGGATTCTTCTTTAATGTTTTTGCTAACAACATCGCCACATTGGTCGCGAAGTCGCAGCCAGTATTCTCTGGCGCAGGTGTCAAAACTACATCCATTTCTACGGCGTATAATTCGACAATCGTCTTTTTTAGGGTATTTTGAATTTCTTCCATATCTCTATTTTATCACAATTTTAGTTACACAACATTTTTCCCAAAAATACAAAAATTCTATAAAATCTCGATCATTGTTCTCACAACTAAAAAATAGCAGCCTTAGACTACTATTTTAAAACTCACTTTTAGAACTTTAAGTTTTCTTTATTTTAAACTTTTCACAAACTCCATAAATAGTGGGTGTACACGTAAAGGTCTCGACTTGAACTCTGGGTGCGCTTGAGTCGCCACAAAGAATTTCTTCCCCGGGGCCTCGATGAATTCCACCAATTTTCCGTCTGGTGAAGTACCCGAAACCACCACACCACCTTTCTCGATTTCTTTAAGGAATTTTTGATTTACTTCATAACGGTGACGATGACGCTCGACAATATTAGTTTTGCCATAAATTTTAGCTGTCTGACTTCCCTTCACTAATTTCGCCGGAAAATCTCCGAGACGCATACTGCCACCGGTCGATTCCTTACCCTCCTGGCCATCCATCAGGTAAATCACATTTTCTTTCGTCTCTTTATCAAATTCTTCCGAATTCGCTTGCGTTAGTCCTGCTTTTCTCGCGCTCGCGATACAAGCTACCTGCATCCCTAGACATAGTCCGAGATAA
Source organism: uncultured Candidatus Saccharibacteria bacterium (assembly GCA_938046495.1). Taxonomy (GTDB): domain Bacteria; phylum Patescibacteriota; class Saccharimonadia; order Saccharimonadales; family Saccharimonadaceae; genus Nanosyncoccus. Next base: position 3,258 of record CALIXG010000050.1, read on the forward strand.
GGCACATCTTTCTCCAATGCATAAGTCGCAGCCTTAATCTTTCCCTCCACCCCACGATTACCAAAACCACCTGGCACTACTAGGCCATCTACTTCCGACAACATTTTTTCGTCAACTTTTTCCGCATTGATCCACCTAAGATCCAAATTGACATTATTCCAAGCCGCCGCCGCCTTCAAAGCTTCCGTCACACAAATATAAGTATCCTCATTTCCCACATATTTTGCCACCAACCCCACCTTCACGGTTCGCGCATTTTTCTGTGCTCGCTTCTTGGAAAATTCTTCCCAATCGGACATATCTGGCTCTTTGTCGTCCCCCACAAAATCATTGAGAATTTCCAATACCCCGGATTTCAAAACATTAAACGGCACGTCATAAACCGAATCAATATCTGGCAAATTCAATACTGCCTCATCCGCAATTCCCGAAAATCTTGCAATCTTTTCACAAATTTCGCGTGGCGCTGGTTTTTCCGTACGACAAACCACCACATCTGGAATAATTCCAAATCCACGTAAATCCTTTAGCGCATTCTGTGCTGGTTTACTCTTCAATTCTTTCGAAGTATTGATCCATGGCACGTAAACCACATTCACATAAAGACAATTTCGGCGTCCCACCTTATTGCCGAACAACCTAATCGCTTCAATGAATGACAAACCTTCATAATCACCCACTGTACCACCGATTTCCACGATATGAATATCCGAATTTTTTGAAGCATTCATAATTTTTTCTTGCACTAAATCCGTAAAATGTGGCACCAACTGTACAGTTTTGCCATGAAAACCGCCGGCGCGCTCTTTTTCGATCAGTTCCTTAAAAATCGAGCCCGAAAGTGTGATTGAATAGCGGCTCGTTTCAAAATCCAAGAAGCGTTCATAATGCCCAAGATCGAGATCGGTCTCCACACCATCATGCGTCACATAACATTCACCATGTTCCACTGGATTCAAAAGTCCCGCATCCACGTTTAGATATGGATCACACTTTTGCATCGTCACCTTGAAGCCCTTCGCCTTCAAAATGGCACCGATCGAAGCCGCCGTAATTCCCTTACCGACTCCAGAAAGCACTCCACCGGTTACGAAGATATACTTACATTTATTCTTCTCTTTTTGTTTTACGTCTTTATTTTTCATGGGACACCTCTCCTTTCGCCCACTCCATTAACCTTTACATACCTTCATATTAGCATAAACATTAAATAAAAATAGCCTATTTTCTCAGACTTTTCTTCATTTTCTCCCTAAATTCTGTTATAATATAGAAAATTGTTGGAAGTGTGTCCGAGTGGTTTAAGGAGCACGCCTGGAACGCGTGTATGCGGGGAACCGTATCGGAGGTTCGAATCCTCTCGCTTCCGCCATAAAAATAAAATAGACCCAGAGGGTCTTATTTTATTTTAACTTGTGAGAGGATGAGAACCATAGGTTAGACCGGACGACGAAGCGAGTGAAAGACAAAAAGCTTGCTTTTTTCTTTCTGAGCGAGGAGGAACGGAAAGATTTCGCGAAATAAAATCTTCACACTCTCGCTTCCGCCATAAAAATAAAGAAGGCCTTTAGGTCTTTTTTCATTTTTATCTGCGAGAGGATGAGAACCGCAGGTTCGCCCGGACGACGAAGCGAGTGACAAAATAAAAGTTTACTTTTATTTTTCCGAGCGAGGAGGAACGGAAGGGTTTTGCGAAGCAAAAGCCTCACACTCTCGCTTCCGCCATTAAAATAAAATAGACCCAGAGGGTCTTATTTTATTTTTCGTAATCCTAGCGATTATTTTTATTATGCAAGAAATAAACTAGTGCCGAAATAAACTAACCAATCGTCATTATACTACCAAGCACCGTGACTGCAGTAGCCGTTGCGGCAATTCCATCATCCCTCATGTAACTCATATGGCTATAAATAAATAAATAACGCTGCTTCATTATTTGTTGCATCCGAAACATCTTCCTTTTCCGAATCCTTGCAAAGCCTGGCATTTTTTAAGACTACTTTTTCCAGCTTCTCACTTATATCAAAGCAAATCGCTGGCACGTTATCCACCTAGACTCCTGCACGCATTGCAGTCTTAATTTGACTCACACCCCAAACCGTCAAAGCCCCAGACACTAATCCTAAAATTAGTAGTAGCACCGTATTGCAAATCATGAAGCGTTTTGTCAAGTGCCTTTTCTTATTTATTGACGCCTTATTTTGAACAACAAAAAACAGCAAACCTGTTTGATTTGCTGTTAATTAAACCGATACATAATATTAAATGATAACTATCTTTAATACAAAATTTTTGAACGATAGCTATTCCTTCAACTCAAGTCAATCAAATAATTATTTACTAGATAACTTAAATTGCTCTTCTTTCTTATCAAAACTTAGTAAATAGTCTTTTCCTCTTTCAACATTAAGCTCCACTTTTGCAGGTCCCCATATTGTAGTAACGTTTTTATGTAACACTCCAGGTCTAGTATATGTGTAAGTTACTTCTAAAACAATATCTCCTGGATCTGCACAAACTATATATTTTGCTTTTTCATTAAAAATAGCAGCTTCACCACTGATTACTCTAGCATATAATTGTTTTTGAGTGATTACATTATTTCCGGAAGAAAGCTCAATTTTCACCGCATTAGGATGTACAGCTAACCATTTAGTCAAGGCATTTTTGTTCATTTTAATTGACACAAACGAAAAAACAGCCGCTAATATAAAAATTGCAATCACAACATAGGCATATACTCCCATTGAAAAAAATGCTTCTAAATATTTCTCCATTTTTATTCTCCCTTTTAATTATTTTTATTAACATCATTTAATTTAATTGTTTTGCTTTTTACTCCAACCACTCCTAAATCTTCAATAAGTTCATTATATTTTCTTTTTCCTAGCGAAGATAAATCAAACATTTCCTTATTACCATCTTCTGTATAAAGATATAAGAAAAACGAGTCATTGTTTCTTTGTTCTGAAGAAATATGAACTTCATTTAGA
>CALIXG010000051.1 GCA_938046495.1 uncultured Candidatus Saccharibacteria bacterium
TTGTAACTAGTTTTTATTACTCAAAAAAGAAAACAGGAGGGGGAAGTTATGCTTATTTATATTGAGGGCCTACCGTATGTAGGAAAAAGCACTTTGGCAAAAGGATTAAAGTCTCGTTTGGGGACAGGTTGGAAGATCATGGATGGTCAGAGTTTAACAAAGGAAGAGCTTTACGTCTTAGCGCATGGTAATTTTGGAAATGTAATTTTAGATTCATTCAAGCCGTATTATGAATTAGCTAAGAAGTATGCGCGTTCTACTTATGTTCCCAAGCCGGTGCTAAAAGAATATCAGGCCATGCTACCTAGACCTACGGCGTCCTTTTATCTACATGTCGATAGGGCCATGACCTTGGTTTCTCGTGCAGAGACCGCAATTAATGCCGGGATGGACTGTACTAAGTCCGAAAAGTCCATCTTACAGAGTGATCATCTGACTTTTGATGGCTTCTGCAATCAATTCATGGAGTCGGTTAACACTATGGTGGTGCCAGAGTATATTGTCACGGATAACCTTTCACCCGCCGAAGTGCTAAATTTAGTGTATTATAGCGTCAGCAGGGCAATTAAAGCCGCAAGGGAACCGAAAAAGGCTCTCGCTTAGCTAATACGCATTGCAAACCAATTTCGTTCTTTATTTTACATCAGAGATGTAAGACCCCGATTCATTCGGGGTTCTTTTTGTTTTACTGAGGGGGCTAGTATTTTCCGAGTTTTTATTCTAAGAGCATTATCCCAAAATTCTTATGGCCTAGATATGTTACAATATAATTAATTAAATCGCACTGGAGTTAATATGAAAATTCAAGATAAAATTAATGCCTATCTTAATACAGCAATCTCCACCACCGTAGTAATGGTATTACTCGGCCTCTTCTTTGCTCTGCTTCCAGAATTTGCCATCAATCTCTTGCGTCTACTTCTTGCCGCCGGCTTCCTGCTTGCCGGTTTTAGTATGATTGTGAGTCGAATCTATTCACGTTTCATCCGCATGTTTTCTAGTAACTTCCTCGGCGCCTTTCTTATCGTAGTGGGTCTCGTCTTTCTCTTTTATCCGGGTATTCTCAGCTTAATTCCTATGACTATCGGTCTCGTTATTGTGATTTCGGCGATTTCGCGTATCGGCTATACTATGGAATTAAAAAATGTTTCTAAATCCGCCTATATCACATCTATCATCACTAATCTTCTATCACTTACCGCTGGTATTGCCATCATCGTCTACCCGTTTGACGCTTCCGCCATCGCCTTATCTCTGATTGGCTTCATTATGATCGGTTATGGTCTCTCGGATCTGATCAATATTATCGTTCTAAAGAAGCACGTTAAAGAATTCACTGATCGTTATAATCTAGTCTCCAAATTTTCTAGTTCCAAAAAATCCGACACTAACTTAGATGATGTTGAAGAAGCGGAAATTGTTGACAATAAGAAAAAATAATCATGCTTATGCTTGCAATATTTACCAAATTTTGTTAATATTGCGAAGCAACACAAATATCTTGTGATTTGAGTACGTTTAGTATCTATAGTATGAAATGAACATGGTATTTTTGTGAATTATTGCTTTTTCGTTTTAGCGAGGCATAAAACCTCTCAACTAACAAGTTGCATAAATCCCCTATCGAAGCCTCGCTACGTGCTGCGTCATGAGACTTTCTATACCATAGGTTAGGGCTATTTTCTATTGGTTAGAAACTGGGTTCATCACCCCGGCAGCACGCTGGGGCCGAAATCACTATTTCTCTTAAATGTGCAAACTCGTTTTCCCGTTTTAGTAACATCTACCTTTTCGGCCCCCAACTTATTTTCATACTGGCAGCCTCAGTTTAGTTAATCTTCTTAATATTAGAAGGCTGCGGATACCCCTCCAAAAAATCCCACCTGCTGTGGGTCCCGTCTTGTATAAGGCGAGCTCAAATCCCATTTATTATGGGTCCCGTCTTATCTAAGGCGGGTATTTTTTATTGAAAGTCATCTAGAAGATAGGGGAAAACAAAAAAGAGCCCCGAAAGGCTCTTTTAAAAAATCTCTGTGGTGAGTCGGGAGGGACTCGAACCCTCGACACCGGGCTTAAAAGGCCCGTGCTCTAACCTGCTGAGCTACCGACCCAGAGTACTCTCTTATTATATGCCTACCCTCTCAAAAAATCAAGCAAAATATGGTATAATATTCAGAGTAAAAAATAAGGGCAATATGAATAATAAAGAAAATATCCGTAATGTTGCAATCATCGCGCACGTTGACCACGGTAAAACGACGCTGGTGGATGCACTTTTGAAACAATCTAATACCTTCCGTGATAACCAAGCCGAAATGAGTCAGACCCTCATTATGGACTCTGGCGACCAGGAACACGAGCGCGGTATTACTATCACCGCCAAGCAGACCTCGGTCTATTATCACGATCACAAAATTAATATTATCGACACTCCGGGCCACGCCGACTTCTCTGGTGAAGTCGAGCGTACTTTGAATATGGCCGACGGTGTACTTTTGGTGGTTGACGCCCAAGAAGGCCCAATGCCACAGACTAAATTCGTTTTGAAGAAAGCCCTTGATCTTAAATTAAAACCAGTTGTAATTATTAATAAAATCGACAAGCCAGCCGCTCGTATCGAAGAGGTGAAAGACGAAATTTCTGACCTTTTCTTGGAGCTTGCGACCGAAGAATCTCAGCTTAATTATCCAATCTATTACGCCATCGCGCGTGATGGTCGTGCCGGCAAGACCGAAAATCTGGATGATGATTTGCACGTGATTTTCGAATCCATCATCAATGATATCCCTTCCCCGAAGGTCGATGAGGATTCTGAAAAAGGTCTGCAACTTCTCGTGGCCTCGCTCGCTTCCGATAATTACCTTGGTAAATATGCCATTGGTAAAATTTTCCGTGGCAATATCAAGCATGGTCAATCGATTAAGATCGTGAAGACTCATTTCAATAATGGTGAGCCAGAAGTCACGACCGAAAATGGTAAAGTTGACCGCATCTTTGTCTATCGTGGTCTCGGTAAGGAAGAGGTGAACGAAGCTTTTGCTGGCGATATCGTCGCGGTGACTGGTATTCCAAGCGCTAATATCGGTGATACTATCGCTGCCTTCGATAATCCAGAAGCCCTTCCTACTATTGAACTCGAGCCACCTACCCTCAGCATCTACATTGGCCCAAACACCAGCCCACTTAAGGGTCAAGAAGGTGAATTTACTACCTCCCGTCAAATTTCCGATCGTCTCCATAAAGAGCTCGAAACCAATATCGCTTTGAAAATCGCCCAAGACGGTCTCGGTTACAAAGTTTCTGGTCGTGGTGAACTTCACCTCTCTGTTTTGATTGAAACTATGCGCCGTGAAGGTTACGAACTCGAAGCTGGCCGTCCAGAAGTGGTCTACAAGGAAATCGACGGTAAAAAATGTGAACCATTTGAAGACCTTACCATTGAAGTCACTCCAGAATATGTCGGTGCGGTCTCGCAAGAGCTTGGTATTCGTAAAGCTGATCTTGTTGCTCAGGAAATTACCTCTGGTGGTGCCGTCCGTTTCACTTACGAAATTTCTACCGCTGCCTTAATTGGTCTTCGTAATAGCTTGATGACCGATACTAAGGGTACCGTGATTATGTCTTCTATTCCGAGGGGCTACCGTCCAGTCGAAGGTAAGTATAAGCCAGAACGCAATGGTGTTTTGATTTCTTTTGAAACTGGTACCTCTACCGCTTATGCTCTCGATATGGTGCAGGCTCGTGGTATTCTCTTTATCCCACCTCAGGTCCCAGTTTATCAGGGTATGATTGTCGGTCTTTCGAATAAGAAAGAAGATATCGATATTAACGTTTGTCGTGAAAAGCAGCTCACTAATATGCGCACTCACGCTTCCGATGGTGCTATTCAGCTCACTCCGTATACCAATCTCAGCCTCGAGCAATGTCTCGACTTCCTCCTCGACGATGAACTTCTCGAAGTCACCCCGAAGAGTCTTCGTCTCCGCAAGCGCCAACTAGATCCAATCAAGCGAAAACGCGAAGCTAGGAGCTAAAATGTCTCAGCCGGCGTATCTTATCGATTCACATTGTCATCTGCATGACCTGGATTTTTATACGCCGGAAGCACAAACTAAGGCGTTAGAGGCCTGCGCCGAAAAACAAGTCGAAAAGCTGATTTGTATCGGTACCGACCACGATGACTCTTTCAAGGCTGCCGAATTTGCCACCCAAAATCCCACCAAACTTTTCTGGAGCTACGGTATCCACCCCAATGAATTTGACAAGCCTAGAAAAGATGTTCAATTTGAACATAATAATCGTCCTGTGGCAATTGGGGAAGTCGGCTTAGATTATCATTACGGTGAAAATGATAAGTTAGATCAGGCTAGGTTGCTCGAAGAAATGTTGGATCTCGCGATTCGCGAAGATTTGCCACTGATTTTTCATGTCCGCGAAGCCTTCGATGATTTTTTCGCGATTTTAGATAATTTTTCTACTGCCAAAATTCGTGGTGTCGTGCATTCTTTCTCTGATAACAAGAAAAATCTGCGTAAATCTCTCGAACGTGATTTTTATATCGGCGTGAATGGCTTGGCTACTTATTCTACTTTGCCAATGCCGCCAATTGAACGCATTCTCCTGGAAACCGATGCGCCATTTCTCGCCCCCGTGCCACTGCGCGGCCAAACCAACCAGCCGGCTAATGTTTACTATGTGGCTAAGTGGCTATTCGAGAAACTCGGATTAGATTTTGAGGAAGTTGCGAAAATTACCACAGAAAATTCGGAAACCCTCTTTAATTTAGGAGCTAGAAAATGATTTATTTAGATTTTGCTGCCGCCACCCCGGTCCATCCTAAAGTACTTGAGGCGATGTTGCCATATTTTAGTGAAAATTTTTACAATCCTTCCGCACCATATCTTCCTGCCAAACATTTGCGCGGTGAATATGAAGCCAAAAAATCCGCTCTGGCTCAAACCATTGGTGCGAAATCACCGGATTTAGTCATCACGGCCGGCGCCACC
>CALIXG010000052.1 GCA_938046495.1 uncultured Candidatus Saccharibacteria bacterium
GTTTCAGACGAAAAAGATCGCACGAAAATTCGTTAAACTAGCTTCGCAATTATCTATATTTTATCGTGAGGACCGAACACGTTATTCGATGCAGTTGATTGCGGATATTTTGAAGAAAATGAGTGAATCTGGAAGGATTTCGGTAGCGGATTTGTATCAAATGAAAGAATCGGAAGTGATTAATTTGATTTTAGCTTCAGATTATGGTGACGCTTTTTCAGCTTGGCAGAAGGCAAAGAAAATAAGGAAGGCAAAAAGCCCTGAACAATGTCCGAACGGAGTATATGTAGTGAATTGCCAGGCGAAAGTGCGCTATATTGATCCGTTGTGGCAGGGCGAGCGGATGTCGAAAGTTTGTAAAATTGCGAAGGGTTATATCGAGAAAAATTTGGCCTATAAAATGGAGGGATATCTGTATCTGCCGAGGGTAAAATTAATATAATAGATGGATATCTGTATTTTTCGGGGGTAAAATTAATATAAAAAAGCCCCGGTTAAATCCGAGGCTTATTTTTTGGGCAATTAGTGAGCTGAGTTATTCTCCATGAATCTTTTGACAAAATCATAGTCCATTAACCCAGTATAGTGTGATAGATTGCCGTACTCAAGTAGCATTTGTCGATTAATCAATTTACTACCTGAATCACTGAGATAGGCTAGGGTAAGCCAATCGATTGGATCTTCATATTGTAATCTTGCGTAGTTAGCTTCTTGGGCTAATTCTTCAATGTCACCCCCAGCTGGTAGATAATTGAGATCGATAAAATCTTTGATGGTCAGACCATGGTAATTAACTTTGCTTATAATATACGGAAGTCCAGTATGGTGAATGAAATCACGTATAGAGATGACTTCTGGCAGATTTGCTAGAGTTTTTCCAGGCTCTATACCGAGATAATCGTCACAGTGAAGATAAATCCAAGGCTTGGCGTATTCTTTTGGCTTGATGCCAATACTTGGCCACCTATCGGACGGACCCTCAATAATGTTGTCGATAAGGTCCGCAATGTATAGCAGACTTGACTCATCGACGAGCTTTACTGGGATGATCTTATTGATCATTTTACGAATTTGACCAGAATCAATTCCATGAGCGTAAAAGAAATTGAGTATCTCAAATAAGGTATCTGGATACTCTGCACTACCTAAGATGAGACTTTCGGATAAGTCAAATGCGACCTGGACAGAAACGCCATTAATGATCAGGTCGTTAATCTCATCGAGCGAACAAGTCTCTAGATTATCATCATGAATTGCAATTAAGTCCATATCTGCACCCAAGGAATGAAGGCGATGGAGGTCTAGCTTATCGTGGCCTCCAGGAATCGAGCGAGCAATTTGATCAATGTCTAAGTGCGCGCCAGCATTTTGGAGTGTATCAAACTGCTCAATGACATCCATTGGGTTCATAATCTGCACAATCTCCGCTAGGTCAATTCCAGCGGCATGTATTTTTCGCCAATTTTTGGCAAGGAAGTTTTGAGCGGATGCGATTTTTTTCTCATCTTCTGAGGTGGTAATCGCGCGCTCAGCTGCCTGAAAATCATTACGCCAGACGGATTCTCTGAATTTTTCGCGAGCGATTAATACAGAGTACTTCAAAGAGTATAATTTACTAATGATATTCATAATTCCCCTTTCTTTTAAAGAGCTCGCAAAAAATTGCGCGAGCTAAACCTAGGTTTAACGTCTATATTATGGCAGAGTATCTGGTTTTTGTCAAGGTGCTGCACTTGAGAGGTTGGAGCAGGTTGTATCTGAGAGGTTGAGGGATTCACATCTTGGTTAGTAGCTGAATTTGCGAGATTTGGTAAGCGATGTGATTTACATTGACATCTTAGCATAAGTATGTTAAAATATAGTGATTAGCATTATCGCTAAGCGGTTGACCTCGTAACGTATGCCGAGGTGGTTCTTTAACAGGAGGTGTTGTATGCACAGTGAAGTAAGAAACGGTGACTCATTGGTGTTTGAAGTGATGAATGGTCCGAGTCGGGACCGGATTCACAGCGCAAATATGTATGCCTTTGATCAGAATATTTCTATCGATCTGGAGTTTAAGGTGGTTTTTTCGAAACGAGAAAATCCAGCTGGTGGAACGACTCGCGAATTTATGGCACTGAAAAATGTGCAGATTCTTGGGGTAGTCCATACCGATCGAACAGGATATGATTTTAATATTCAAGGAACTTGTGATGCGGACATCAAGACGCCGGCGGGCAAGTGTAATACTTATCGAAATTTTCGATTTACGATGGATTACAACTCGAAGCTCCGAATCGGGACATTGAGATTAAAACCAATGAGGTTTTAGGCGATACTTGGTTTCACGAATTATTTTTGACGTTAGTAGTTTCTATTTTTAAGAGTTTGATACTCAGAAAGGTGGGGGAGATGATAGAACGTTGGTGTAAAACAAAGGATGGCAGGGAGGTAATAAAGCATTACTTGGTAAGAAATTTTTCATCAAATGACTGCCGAATTTTGGATGACAATAATGAGGCAATTGAAACTTATCGAAGGGACTTTATTAAGGAAGAGATGGACGTAGTCTATATGCCATATATGTTTATTGAGGGAGTACCAATTTTTAAGATAATGTTCGGACGAAAGCCCGAGCTTCCAGACCGTGAAGACGATGTGTATCTCATTGTAGATTTAGACGTGGCACTAGCGGCTAGGGATCAGGGGCGAACGCTTTATGACCTGTACGTGCCAGTACAACCGGTGGTAGATAAATATGGGATGCTAATGGGTTACAGAGGACTGATTTGGGCGCATGACATATGTGATTGGCGGGCAATCAACTACGGGCAATTGTAATACTCATTTTAGCCTTTGTAGCTTTTAGCATTATGGGGTTTTTATCTTAGAAAGGTGGGGAGATGATTAAAAATTACTTATCGCATGTCTGCCGAATTTTGGACGACAATGATGAAATGCTTACGGCGTATCAGCCAGAGGAGGGGGTGATTGAAATTGAGGTAAAAAGCACACTACGTGAACATATCGGAGTAGTGCCAATTTTTCAAATTA
>CALIXG010000053.1 GCA_938046495.1 uncultured Candidatus Saccharibacteria bacterium
CAAATTCAGGAATTCTTAACTAAGAAAAATCCTTGTGGTGACATCAATATTTGGCGCGCCAATTATTATTCTGGCTATAAGTATCATATTGAAAATGGGAAATTTGTCTGTTTATCTCAGGAAACTTTTGAGCATAATGGCATTAAACAAACCGCCGCTCAAGTAATTTATGAAGCTGCTCGTGATTATCGTATTAATCCTCAGGTGCTCCTAGTTTTGATTGAAAAAGAACAAGGTTTGGTTTCCGATACTTGGCCAAACAGTATTCAGTATCGTAGCGCCACTGGCTTTGGTTGTCCAGATACCGCGGAATGTGATTCGAAATACTACGGCTTTAGAAATCAAGTTAGAAATGCCGCCAAATTATTCCGTGACGTCCTAGATGGCGGCTACACGAATTATCCAGTTGGCCAAAATTTCATTTACTATAATCCAAACTTTGCTTGTGGTGGGTCTCAGGTTTATATTGAAAACCTCGCCACCTCTGCGCTTTATCGTTACACTCCATATCAGCCAAATGCGGCCGCTGTGGCAAATTACCCAGGTACTTCCTACTGTGGTGCTTATGGTAATCGTAATTTTTACGCCCTCTTTATTCGTTGGTTTGGTGATCCGACTAGTAATGTTATTAAGAAAGTTGAATTGTCCCCGATTGCTAAACCAGGGAATAATTCTAGCCATGACGGTTCGATTGAGAATGGCGATTATGAAATCAAGACTTCAGTCGATCAATCTAAATATCTTGATGTGAGAGGGGCTAATAAAAATGAGGATGCTTTAGTCCAGCTTTATCGTAAATGGCGTGAAAATAATCCGGCTCAAAAATGGGATATTGAAAGCATCGGAGATGAAATTTATCAGATTAAAAGTAAGCTTTCCGGTCTAAATTTATCTTACGATATTAATGAGATTAGTGATTCACCTCAGTTGAAACTAAAATCTGAAAACCTAGACGACTGTTCGCAACGTTGGAGTATTCAACGAAACGGAAATGGTGAATTTAATATCATTACCTCCTGTGATATTAATCATGCAGTTGACGTTAAGGGCGCAAATAATGCTGATGAAACACCAGTACAAATTTATAAAAAATCTAATAATAAGGCCCAGACCTGGTCATTAGAGAAAGTAGATGCTAAGGAGACATCTCAGCTCATCCAAAACGGTATCTATAATCTCAATACCGCATTAAGTAACACTCAATATCTGGATGTTGCAAGGGGTAATGTTGCAGATTATGCCAAGGTTCAACTCTTCCACAAATGGCGTGAAAATAACCCTGCTCAACAATGGGAGTTCAAGCACCTAGGTAATAATGAATATCAAATCGTCAGTAAACTCTCTAATAAGGCTATCAGCGTCAACGAATCGAGAGTATTAAATGGGGAACAATTATTCCTCCTTCCATCCAACCTAAATTCCTGCTCTCAAAAATGGAAAGCTGTTCAACATGAAAATGGTCTCATCTTTAAGAGTGTTTGTAATCCAGCTCTCGTGATGGACGTGAATGCTTCTCTTGCTATAGATGATAATAGAGTTCAACTTTGGGGTAGGTGGGGAGATAACAATAAAGCTCAGGTTTGGACTATAAACAGAATATATTAATACCGTCCATACTCTTTATGTTAGCGTGATATAATTGAAGTATGAAGAAGGTAATACAGAATTGTCTAAAAAACTGTGTGCTCATTTCCGGCACAGACGAAAACTTATCCCAGAAAATTGCAGACCACCTCGGCCTTAAACTCGCAAAACGTACTTCCGATACCTTTAGTGATGGGGAAGTCCATGTACAAATTCTTGATGATATTAGGGGTAAAGACATCTTTATTGTTCAGTCCACTAATCCACCACTTGATCAGCATCTTTTCCCAGTACTTTTATTAGCTGATGCTGCCAGACGTGGTTTTGCTAAGAGTATTAATTTGGTTATTCCATATTTTGGATATGCTCGTCAGGATCGCATGGCGGAGCCAAATACCCCTATCAGTTCAAAAGTAATTGCCGATATTTTACATTCCGTCTCAATTAATCATATTATTACTATTGATCTACACTCTGCTCAAACCCAAGGTTTCTTCGATATGACTATTGAAAATATCACCTTAGAAAAGCAGTTTGCAGATTATATTAATGGCCATTTTAAGGTTAATACTTTCGCTATTGCCTCACCAGATGCCGGTGGGGTAAAGCGTGCGCGTAAGATTGCAGATTTAGTTCATTGCAATGACGTCATCATTATTGATAAAAATCGTTATGTAAAAAATAAAAGCAAGGTAATGAATATTATTGGCGATCCAAAAGATAAAAATATTATTATCGTAGACGATATGATCGATACAGCTGGTACCATTTGTCATGCTGCTACCGCCTTAAAAGAGCACGGTGCTAAGCATGTCAGTGTGATGGCTACTCACCCAGTTCTCAGTGGGCATGCCTATGAGAATCTATCTAGTGAAGATATTGACCGCGTAATAGTAACTAACACCCTTGGTATTAAACCGGAATTTTCTAAGGCGGATATCATTGATGTCTCTGAAATCCTTGCAGAAAATATTTATCAAATTTTTAGTCACAAATAGGGAATTATATGGAAAAAATTAAAAATATCATTAAACTTCTTCGCCCTAAACATTCAGTCAAAAATCTCTTAATCTTTCTCCCATTAATTTTTGGTCTAAAAGAGCTTACATTAAAAGATTTTCGAACTAGTATTTTAGGATTTATAGTTTTTTGCTTAGTAGCTTCATCTATTTATATTATTAATGATTATAAAGATATCGAAAAGGATCGACTACATCCGGTTAAGAAAAAACGTCCACTCGCTAGTGGTGCAGTTACGAAAAAAGAGGCTTGGATTACATTTTCTGTACTACTTCTCGTAGCAATTGCTATCTCCTTTACTTTTCCTATAGCCTCAATTGGCCTAATTGCTGGATATTTTATCTTAAATTTAGGCTATTCCTTAGGTCTTAAAAATATTCCAATTCTTGACGTCGTCATTCTTACTTCAGGATTTATGATTCGTCTATTTCTAGGAAGTAGTTTATCGGGTATTGCCGTTTCACCATTACTATATCTTGTAGTGATGTCTGGTGCATTTTATCTTGGTATTTCTAAACGTTACAATGAAATTATTAAAACCGGAAATCGGACACGTTCCGTACTAAAGAAATATAATGTGGAATATTTAAAATCCATCATGAATATGTTCTTGGTTTTAATCATTGTTTTTTACACTGAATGGTGTGGCAATGCTTATCCTGAGCATCGTGATTTATTTTTAGCTAGTGTACCAATGTTAATTATTCTCATTATTTCTTATATTTATGTCGCTGAAAAAGATAAATACGGCGATCCAGCCGATGTAATCATGAAAAATAAACCCTTGATGCTTATCGGTTTGTTATTTATTATGTATTTAATGGTGATTATTAGGTTGTAATATGAATGTATATGATTTTGATAAAACAATTTATGATGGTGATGCTTCCTTAGATTTTTGGAAATTTTCCGTCAAAAGAAAGCCGTCATTAGTACTTTACTTACCTTATCAAGTTTTTTCTGCGGTCTTATTTAAAACTAAGATTATTAGTCGAAAAAAGTTCAAGGAAAACTTTTTCAGTTTTCTCATCTCGGTTAAAGATTTACATCTCTCCGAATTCTGGGATCAACACCAGAATAAAATTAAAGATTGGTATTTAGGGCAAAAACAATCTGACGATTTAATTATCTCTGCTTCGCCAGAATTTATTCTAAAAGAGATGACGGACCGTCTAAATATTAAACTAATGGGCACCAGAATGGATCCTCAAACCGGTAAAATTGATGGTGAAAATTGTCGAGCTAAAGAAAAAGTTAAACGTTTCTATCAACTTTATCCTGATATAGAAATCAACAAATTTTATTCTGATAGTAAAAGTGATACCCCTCTAAAGCAAATATCTAAACAAGCTTATCTTGTAAAAGGTAACGAACTTCAAGAATGGAAGTAAATAAAAATACCACCTATTTAGGGTGGTATTTTTTATTTATTACATTTCAGCTAATAATAGGAAAATCTCTGCAGCATGCCAAATGTGTGTAAGAATTGGACCGCCAGGAACACTATAATGCTCAGATACAAATTTTTGATCATCAGCTATCTCCTGACTTAATCCAGCTTCATAAGAAAGTGGATAATATTCGTCAAGAATATGAACCTTTCCATAATGACCATTTTTATAGTGTGTCGATCCCCATTCTAAATATGAGAATAAAACAGAGTCAATCGGTGTTATATTATATCTTGGAGTTTCTTTGTCCCACCATGTAAGACTTGCGTAGTGGTCAAGTACTGTAGGTGTTTTTAGGTATTTACTTAAATCTATATTATTCTTTTTTGCTCCAAATAATAGTAAGCTGGTAGGATAAAAACTCATTTCCTCTCCATCTACTAAGCCAGAGAATAAACCGTCATGTGATTTAGTTTTTACTTCGTTGATAATCTTTTCTTTTAAGTCAGATCTGTTATTTTTTACTACACCTAAAATATATAATAATTCACCAGGATTATCCGCCTCTTTTATCGAACAATTATGATCATTATTAACTAGAGAACGTTGACAGTCATAAATATTAGAAATAGTTTTAACCCACGGCTCTAACAAATGTGTGTTATTTGTATATTCTAACACCATCGTCGCAATCATCGTATCACGATACCAAACATTATTACTGTTTTTATAGCTAATGATATTAGGTTTTAAAATGATACCGTCGAAATTGAATAAAATTTCTTGGTTTAAAACTCGCAATGTATTTGCATATTTTTTATCTTTGAATGTTGGTAAATTAAATTTTTGTTTCCCAGATGTTATTAATTCAATCTTATCATTTTGTTTAATAAATACACCATCTTCGTTTTCAAAAATTTTGATAATGTTTTTATTCTCATCCGACAATAGTACTGTATATTCATTTGGAATAATTAATTCGTGTTTGTATGGAAATTCTTTGATAACCTCTTTTGTTTTAAGATCGATTAACTTGCCCTCTTTATATAAAATTTTACGTCTATCTACCATACCAAAATAGTAAAAGTTTGAATATTTTTTGTCAGTTTTTTCAAATTTACCAACATAGTAATTTTCACGATTTAGTGGAATATTAAGTTCGTAATAATATGATGCTAGGCTAGATATCAAATTAATATTCTCATTTGAATTCATAAAATATTTATAGTCTGATTTTGCAGAAATCAACATTTCTTCATTCTTAATTGGTCGACTAGTGAGGGTTTTATTAATAGATTTAATTCCAGTAATTGAAATGACTGTAAGTAATATTACGATGATTAATGCGTAAATTTTATTTTTTATATACAAGAAAAGTAATATAGATACAGATATGAATATAGTGATAAATAGTCTTTTAGGCATTGTGTTATTAAAACCAAACAACATAAAAGCGGAATATAAGTATCTAATTACACCAATTATTTGTAATAGCAGAAAGATAATCAAACAAACAGTAAAAAACTTCTTCTTTTTATTAATAAAATTCAATAATGAAAAGTTTGAATTATTTACTATATAGAAAATCATGAAGTATGGTAAATAAATATAATTTAATGTATACAAGAAACTCTCTTTTGGACCATAGAAAAGATGTAGAACAAAATTAAAGCCGTACGCACATAAAATACTTAGATAAAATTTATGCTTTAAGATATTTGATTTTTCATGTAGGATAAAGTGAATATTTAACCATGCAAACATTGCAAATAATAAACATGCAAATAAATCAATAAATATATTAGAATAGAATGTAAAATCTGTAAGTCTATAATTACCAAATAGACTAAACTGAAAAACAGTACTTGCCTTGATTTGCATCAAAATATTAGTTAACGAAAGATTTTTATCAATATATAAAAATTCTTCTGAATTCTTATTTAATAGAAAACCTTCTATCGATGCTGTAAAGAAGTTATTAGCTGAAGGCCATATTATATTTTGTAGACAAGCAAGTAATACGGCTACTGAACTAGATAAGAATATAATCGATAAAAAGGTTGCAATTTTATTGTTTACTTTTTTATTAAATAAGATAACAAAAATTAATAGAATTATAAATTGAAAATAATTAGTAATTGTTATGCTAATAGCTAAAACACCGACAATGATAAGGGTTAATATATTAAGGTAATTTAATTTTTTGTCTACGAGGTTTTGACCAATTAACCACATTATTAGAAGAGTAAATTCGGCAAAAATATATGTTTCAAAAATTGAAGAAAATACTATTTGCGAGAAAGAAAGAATAAAAATCGCTAAAATTGGATTTAGGTTAATATTTTTCTTATTTATTTTCTTTAAATTGAAATAAAAGAGAATTACACAAAGTGCACCGATAAAAGATTGAAAAATAATTGTAGCATTTGGTGAACTGAATATTATTTTTAACATCCAAACAAAAGGTTGAGTAAAAATCACGAATAATGGATGAACTCTTGTTCTGTAATGATTACCGAGATGATTTGTTAGGTCATCAAAAGCCCTCAATGAGTCGGCATTAAAGAATGCATCATTTACCATACCGTTTGTAAATACATTAATAAAAAACAAAAGAAATACATTGAGAGTAAATGCTATTAAGAATAATTTAATTATTTTTAATATTTCGCTCTTATTAGTTCTTATTTTATTATGTATTATGCTTATAATATTCATTTTTTACTTCCTTTCTTATAGTAACTCTTAAAATTTAAAAATCTTCTTCAATTTCCTTAATAAAGTAATTAAATGAATGTCTGTTTTTTAACAATTTTTGAGCGTTATTAATATATGTTGATAAGATTGTTTTATCTTCTTGAATTTTCCTCAGCTCGTTGATGTAACTCTTAACATCGTTAGGATTATTAATCAATATACCAGTTTTTTTATCTTGAATAAATTCATGTACACCGCCATCGTTACTAGCTATAATCGGCAAGCCAGCTGCGGTCGCTTCTAATAAGATATTTGGAATACCATCTGCTTCGCTTGTATATAATAAGATATCGTAATTATTTGTTGGTATATTAAAGAAACCATCAAAAGTTCCTTTATAGTTGATCGAATCAATATTATCAAAATAATCATGTGGTATGTCGCCTGAAAATTCACCATATATATCAATATTGAAAAGGTTATCTGGTAATCTCTCGCCAATTTGTTTAACAATATTAGGTAGTTTCAGTGATGTTATTCGTCCAGCCCAAAGAATATTTAATTTAGAATTTTTATTTTCATGTGGTTTTATAATATTTTCTTCGATTGGTTGATAGTGTACCTTGAATAATTCTACCGGTAAGGCATGTTCACTTATACACTCATCAATCACTGTTTGATTGTCAGTATAAACTTTTTTTAACGTATCTCGTAATAAAAATATATATGGATTTATATATGAAGATCGTCCCATATTTTTACTTCCGTCGATAAAAACTGTATTAAACACGGATGCTGTAGTGTGGTAATTTTTTTGAAGTAAAATCTTGTGATTAATTGCCCATCTATAGGCGAATTCTGAATTAATAATATGAATATTCTTGCAATTTAGCTGAGTTAAGATTCTAGAGAATAAAATATCTTGTTCATAATCTGTTAATTTTTCTCGTGAGTTTCCAAAATCAATAAAATCAACATATTCTGGAAGTCTGCTCGCCCAAATATTCGATGATGGTAGGGTTGAAATTACAGTAAAATTCCATTTTGGGTGGATTGATTTCATTGCTTTAATCATATTAAATAAAACCTTGTCTCCACCACCACGTATAACCCATGGAACAATAAAAATATAATTAGGCTTATTATATTTTACTTTTTTTGTGATATTTATAAATGTTTTGCCAATCTCGATATGTGATTCTGGTTTATAAATTGAAGTATTTTTTACTAAATCAGGGTATGGATATAATTGAGTATCTATCTTATTTATTTTAATCCAATTATCTAGTAAATATTTTGGAAGAGAATCAATATTATTAACCTTCTCGTATTTACCTAATATTTTTAATGTTAATTTTGCTACTGGAGTTATAAAAAAATTCAAAAA
>CALIXG010000054.1 GCA_938046495.1 uncultured Candidatus Saccharibacteria bacterium
TTTTTGATTCCGTAGACTCTTCGGCTTTTACATTATCAGTAGAATCATTTTGGTCGGTGTTCTCTACTTCGTCTTTAGATTCAACTTCTAATTCATCTTTAGATTCGGTTTTAGATTCAGATTTATCTTCGGCCTCAGATTCATCTTCGGTCTCGGAATCGGTTTCAGTTTCAACTTCAACTTCGGTTTCGTTTTTGGATCGTTCTGAAGCTTCGGAATGTTCTGAGGTGTCGGTAGCTTCAGACTCTTCGACTGGATTCACGGATGAATCGGTAGATTCGAGATCTTCTGATTCAGAGATGTTTTTTATTTCTTCTAAATCGGTTGAGTCTTTTGGCTCAAAATTACTTTTATCTTCGTTCATTTTTTACCTCCTTAAACGTAAGATTAGACATTAAATAGCGGTTTACTAAACCACAGCACGATTATCAGGATTACGGAAATAGCAAAAATTGTAGGTACGAGAATATCTTTCTTTTCAATTTTCTGGTCATTTTGACTGGCGTTTTGATAAAGTAGGCCGGCGAGGAACGCTAAGATTGTCAGAATAATGGAGATTTGTGGAATGATCAGACCGAAGGCCTTGAAAGAATAGACGATGAGCCAGAATTCGGCTAACCAGGAAATCTCGGCAAAAATTAGACCAGAAATCAGAGTAATTAAACCATATTCGGTATCTTCACTTTGTACTAAGACGTGGCGTGCTACGGCGAAACCGAGGATAAAATTTAACAGGACGGTGAGACCGGAGCTACTACTAGCTACCATTAGGGTGATAGCGGTACTGCCGAAAAATACTGCGAGAAGCGTCTGGAGTTTGGTGGCGAAGTTAGAAGACATTGGCTTGAGAACGATGAGCCAGAGTGAATAGAGGGCCGTCAGTACGTAATGTAATGGGCTTAGAATATTTCCAGCACAGTAGGCGAGAAAGACGAAGGAAAAACCCATAATCAGGTCGACTAGATTGGATTTAATATTGATAAATAAATAGCGTGGACGTACGGCAAACATACGCCATTTGGAAAGAAGTACCAAGGCGCAACCAGGGAGAAAACTTGCGGTAGCGAGGTTTAAGAAAATAGTGGCAATGGCAAGTATTAAATTCAGTAAGACATGAAGAATGGTACTGAGAATATTGCGGCCACGTCGGATAATTACATAATCTGCCATATAAAATATTATACCTTATTATTAAAATAAACGAATGTGATCGAAGGGATAAAGTCGCATGAGAACTGGTCCGATGATGCGACAATATGGAATAGTGCCAAGGCCATAACGAGAATCGTAGGAATGAGTGCCTTCACGATTGTCTCCGACTACGAAAATTTCACCATCTGGGACTGTCGTATCGACTTCACCAGAAGTATTGGCCTTTGGGCCATCAGTGGCGGATTTTCTGGTAGCAGTATCCGGGTCGAAGCCATTAGGGTTCTGATCATTATAAACCGTAATTTTGCCGTCTTTCACTATCACGCGTTCACCTGGAAAAGCAATAACACGCTTGATGATGTATTGATCTTTAATGGTAGGGTCGACACTACAAGTTAGCTTGCCACTGGATTCACCATTCAAGAAGACAATGATTTGTCCACGTTTTGGTACGTATTCTTTGCCGGATAGATGGCTCATACTGACGGCTAAACGATTAACGATTAATCTGTCATTTTCGCTTAAGGTGTTATCCATGGAGTGTCCGACGACATTGTAGGAGCGAAAAACATAGGCGTTGAGAAACATGGTGCCAAGTACGACACAGATAATAAAAAAGATTAAATTAACAAAATCCTTGACGATTGGATATCTTTTGAAGAATGAAACTTTATTTTCCACTAATCTATTTTATCACGATTATGGTTCTTATTTTTGATAATAATCATGCAAAAATTGTTTTTTGAATTCGAAAAAGTTTTGATTAAGGATACTTTCACGAATTTGTTCGGTGAGACGAATAATGAAACGTAAATTATGGGCGGTAGCAAGATTGTAATATTGACGTTTGAGTTCTGGGTCACCGGATTTCCAAAGTGTACGCAGTTGTCCTCTGGTCCAGCCCGCCTGACATGTAGTACAGTCGCAATCGGCGTCAAGTAATTCGTTGCTATCCTTGAACTTACGAAGATTGATGTCGCCATATTTGGTGTAGATTTTACCGTGTCTAGCTTCGCGGGTTGGGGCGACACAGTCGAACGTATCAGCGCCCATTTCGGTACCGATTAAGATATCATCTGGATGAGAAAGACCTAGTAAGTGACGAGGTTTATTTTCGGGTAATTCTTCATTGCACCAACGTAAAATTTCACCAAGGTCTTCCTTGAGAAAGGCTCCGCCGAGACCATAGCCATCAAACGGCATTTCGCCGAACTTTTTAGCGGTGCTACGCCTTAAATCTTCCCAACGACCACCTTGTAGAACCCCATAAAGACTTTGACGGTAACCCAGTGAGTCGCGTAATTTGAAATGCTCGTTGAGACTACGCTTAGCCCAACGCTCAGTGCGGGCAAGCGCCTCGACATTATATTCGTAGCTGTCAGCGAGTGAAGTGAGTTCATCGAAAGCCATATGAATATCAGCACCGATACGACATTGGATCTGCATAGATTCTTCTGGGCCGATAAAATCTGGTTGCCCATCGAAGGGATCACGGAAATTGACACCGCCTTCCGTGACATGAGCGAGACGTTCTTGGTGAGCAGTGTTTACTACCCCGCGCTCACGCTCCATGGAGACGACTTTGCCAAGACCAGAACCGAGTGACATGACTTGAAAGCCACCAGAATCGGTGAGGGTCGGCCCATGCCAATTTGACCAGTTGGCTAAACCGCCAGCTTCCGCAATTTCGTGAGATTTACGACGAAGATGGTAGCCATTACTGAGCATGGCTTGAGCTTTGGCTTGATGAAGTTCTTCTGGCGAAAGAAAACGAATGGCGCCGGTAGTACCAACGGCCATAAAGGCTGGAGTTTTAATATCGCCATGTGGAGTATGAATCGTGCCGGCGCGACCAAGTGCGCCAGGAATACGTTCATTAATTTCGAAAGAAAAGCCGGAATTTACCATAATTCCCTAATTCTTAGCGGTCTCTTCAGCGCTTTTTGCGATTTCGACCTTGTGAGCTGGAATATATTTGCGGAGTTGTTTTACGATAACTATTTCAACTGGCGACAAAACGATTTCAATGCCAATCCCGATGATATAAGCAAAAATGGCCTGATTTAAGAAGTCAGAGAAAGCGAGGACGCCTAAAAATGCAACAGTTTCAAAAACGAGAGTGTCAAAGAAATGTGCGACGAAAGAGGAAGTAAGAGCGCGGACGATGAAGAGTTTTTGACCGGTTTTTTGCTTAATCTTTTCAAAGATGTAATTGTTAGAAAATTGTGAGAAAAGATAGGCGGTGAGTGAACCAATGATAATGCGCGGTGCAAATCCAAGGACATTTGCGATCGATTCTTGCATACCTTCGGTACCAGCGAATGGTGGAAGGGCGATAACAATCCAAAAAGTGAGCGCAGCAATGATATTGACGAGGAGGCTGCCAAGAATGAT
Source organism: uncultured Candidatus Saccharibacteria bacterium (assembly GCA_938046495.1). GTDB lineage: Bacteria > Patescibacteriota > Saccharimonadia > Saccharimonadales > Saccharimonadaceae > Nanosyncoccus. The sequence continues at coordinate 3,547 of CALIXG010000054.1, forward strand.
GTGCTTGGCGGTTTTTTGGCCGTAAAATTCAATGATAATATCACCGAGGATATAAGAGATTGGGAAGCTAATTACGCCCCCGTCGACTGGAATGCCGAAGAGGTCCCAAAGCTTGGTTGCAGCCAAGTTTGAGATTAAAAGGATTCCAGCCGAGATGGCGGTGAAATAAATTAAGAGATTACGTTCTCTAACTTGTTTGTCCATCTTAGAAATTAATCTCGACAGTTTCGCCGTCTTTAGTTTTGATAGAGCCGTGAACATTGGTGAGTTCGATGGCGGCAGAAGTTTCGTCGTAGGTTTTGCCGGTAGATTCGTAGGCTTTTTGATTTAGTTCCTTGTCGGTAACGGTTTTAGCTTCGGCGGTAAAACGCATGAGGCCTAATTCGTTGCTAAAGACATAAATTTCGACCTTAGGATTTTTTTCGATTTGAGTGTA
>CALIXG010000055.1 GCA_938046495.1 uncultured Candidatus Saccharibacteria bacterium
GTTTAATAAAATCTTGTTCGGTTTTAGTGTTTGGTTTTGTTCGGATTTATGGATTTAACAGGGGTGTAATAATTACATATTTGTAAGTATCAAAAACTTTTATTTCAAAAAATACCCCAAAATTTGGAGTATTTTAGAAGTTTAGAGATTTTCAGACTCAAGTTCTAGTCCAAGAATTTCGGCCGCTTGATGAAGGATTTCCGATTCTTCGTCGGTAGCAAATTCGAGACGTTGCTTAAATAATTCCGTAGTTTCCGGAAAGGAGCGGTCGACAATCACTAGAGAACGCGCAGAGCCTTCTTCACGCTTCAGAAAACCGAGAGCAACCAGATTATCAATATGTTCAGCGACGGAAGCGGGACTCTTCAATCCTAGGCCAGAGGCGATTTCGCGATAGGATGGTGAATGATCATGTTCGGCAATGAATTCAGCAAGAAAATCCATTAAACGCTTTTGTTTTTTAGTCAATTTGTAACGCATATTTGATATAATTATATATTAGATGAGGATAAATAAAATTAGATTTTTACAGAGCATTTTGTTTATTGATTTATTTTTGGTAAATAAAAACTTAAGGATGGGAGGCAAATAATGAAGAGCGCTTATATTGATGGTTTAGCCCCGAGACGCAGTAAGGTGGTCTCCCAGAATTCTAAAAATACCACTGCAGTTTTTAAGAAAAATATGACGAATCCTTTACCGAGGAAACAATTACTTGATCCATTAGAAATTGAAAAAATCCAACGTGAAAAAAGTAGTCGAACAAAAATCGCTAGAGTTGAGACTATATTGAATGAACCAGAAGTAGCAGCGGAAGATTTCTCTAAAACTGATAATTACGACGATTTTTTGGAGCCAATTTCAGCTTTTAATCTCGAAAAAGATCAGAAACAAGATGAATTTAGGTTGAACCGCAACGATAAACGTGGTTTTTTGAACGACGAAGATGAAATGGATATCGATTCGGAAGAAATCGACGAAGAGATTAATAAGAATAAAAAACCAAAAAAGAAACCGTTTATTTTTAGACATAAAAAACTTTGCTTCTTTTTAGTTTTCTTATTAGTGGTGTGTGGTGTTGGCTATTTTTACGGCAACCAAATTATTAGTAAAATCACCGGTGGCAAATCTAATCTATTCGATTTTGTTAGTACGATGGTGAGTGAAAAGTACACTCCACTTAAAGCGGATGCGAACGGCCAGACTAATATCGCAATTTTTGGTACCTCTGGATATGACATGAGTGGTAATGAAGGTCGTGGTGTGCATGACGGTGCGCAATTGACCGATTCCCTAATAGAAGTAACATTAAATCAAGAATCGAAAAATGCGAATATGATTAGCATTCCGCGTGACCTAAAGGTGGGCCGTGAAGCTTGCTACGCAGGTAAGATTAACGAAGTTTACACTTGTGCCAGTAATAATGGTAAAAACGAAGAAGCTGGTGCGCAAGCAGTGATGAATGTATTAGAAACCGTGACCGGACTAAAAAATCAATATTATATTCATTTGAACTGGGGCTCACTAATTCAAATCGTCGATGCACTGGGTGGTATCGAAGTGACTTTCGATGAAGATATTACTGATTATGGTTGGACAAATATCGTAATTAAGAAAAACACACCAACTACCTTGAACGGCGAAAAAGCCTTGGCCTTAGCGCGAGCTCGTCACGGGGTAGCGGGTGGAGACTTCGCACGCGGTGAAAATCAACAACGTATTTTAACCGCCGTGAAAGAAAAAATCGTGAAAAAAGGTATGGATATTCCAGCTATGATCGCCCTAGTAAATGCGTTAGGTGATAATATTCGCACTAATATTAAGGTCGATGAAATGAAGACTGGTGCACACTTACTTTCTCAGTTTAATTCAGAAAATATGAAGACTCTACCGCTAGCTAATTTACCAGATGGTACGACCTACGTCACAAATGCCAGCTATCCAGTGCAAGGTATCAATATTTCCTACGTAATTCCAGCGGCTGGACTAAATAACTACACAAAAATTCACCAGTATATCCAGAAAGCTATTACGGAAAACGTAGATAGTGTGGCGACAGCTAGACTCCTAGTCCTGAACGGCTCTGGTGAACGCGGCGCGGCCAGCGATGAAAAATTAGAACTGGAGAAAGTGGGCTTTAAAAATATTGAGACAGATAATGCGCCAACTTCAGATTATCAAGATATAACGATTTATCAAATCGGTGAAAAACCAGTGGCAAAGAAGGGTTTGACAGATTACTATAAGATTGAAGTAAAAGATAAATCTGAGCTGCCACAGAGTGTTAAGAGCCATGGTTATGACTTTGTGATTATCCGCGGTAAAGAAACCGCCAAGAAAACCACGAACTAAAATTTGCGATAATAAAAACGCGAAGCCCAAAAATAATATTACTAAAAAAGAGACCCTAAGCGGTCTCTTTTTTATGAAACTTCTGCCGGAAAACGGTAGTTTTTAGAAGTTTAATCTATATTAATCAAGATTCTTCTTCGAAATAATTAGATGACGCTCACGTCCTTCCCCTTCCGAGTGGGTATAAATATCAGAATAATCTTCGGCTAATTTATGGACCACGCGGCGATCAGCAGCGTTAAGTTCAAGCGTGATAGATTCCCCAGTCTGACGAACCTTATTAATCCAGCCTTCAGCCTTCTTTTCAATGCGTTCCATACGTTGGTGTTTATAATCAGCAATATCGATATTGACGCGAGTAATTTCGGCATTTTTCATAGTGAGCCCCATCGAAACAATGTGTTGTAAGGCGCGTAGATTACCAGCATTTTTACCAATTAAAAGTGAATTTAAACTGGTACTAGGGACACTTAATTGAATAACTTGGTCATCAATAGTCGACCAGACAGCAACGTTAATTCCGAAGAAAGATAGTAAATCTTCGAGATATTTTGTAGCAAAGCGAACCGATTCATCACGATTCATAAAAACTCCTTCTCCTAGCTTTTTGAATCTAGGGATGAGTTTTGGTGTTTCTGTTTATTTTGAGGTTTTGAATCACGAGCCTTAATACGAGTAATTTTAGTACCGGTTTTCTTATTTTCAATAATTTCGGCTTCTTGTAATTTCTTATTGGCAGATTTTAGTTCACGAAGGATTGCACGGTCAGTATTGTTATCCATTTCGTCATCGACATGGGCGAAAACGATTTTTTGTTGAATCACCGAGATGAGATTAGATAGGAAATAATAGAGGACGAGAGCGCCCGGGAGATTCATGGTAAAGAATAGCATCATTAAAGGCATCATGAAACTCATTTGCTTAGAAACCATATCATTAATATCAGCCTGATTTGGATCCTTGCCAGCCTTGGCATCTTCCATCATTTTTTTCCAGGTACTCTGCTTTTTCTTACCGGAGCGAGCAATTTGCATATTGGCCATGTAATAACTAGTCACAGCGACTAATAGAACTAACGCCATTACGAAAAGACCACTCTTAGTCTTCAGGTCGGCACGAGTAGAAAGATCGATAGTACCGAAGAGTTGAGGTTTAAAATCATAAGATTTTTCCCCAGTATTTTCAAGGAATGATTTTTGAAGTTTAATCACCTCATCAATACGTTCTAGTTTAGCAACTACTGGATAAGCACGTTTTTCAACATTATCGGAAGTGGAAGGTAGAACCATCACACGAACCGCGAAAAATAGCGCAAAGAAAATCGGTAATTGAATCAGAAGTGACCAAATCGAAGCCATCGGTTTAATATTGTGCTTCTTATAAAGATTCATCATCTCGAGAGATTCGAGTTGCTTATTGCCATTGGCACGCTTACGAATTTCAACTAGTTCTGGTTGAATTTTTTTCATCAATTTGGCTTGATGATATTGCTTTTTGACTAGTGGCCAGGTAGTAAGTTTAATCACTACAGTGAAGATAATCACAGCGAGACCAAAATCGCCAATGTAGTTATAGACTACAAAAAGAATATTAATAATAGGATTAACAATTAAAAAATCAATTAACTCAAACATTTGATTAATTATATCATGAAAGATATTTTATTTCTTAGCAATCTTGGCCTGTTCGGCAAGCTTCAAGACTAATTTCTCAATTTCAGTAAAATCCATGGTTTTAAGATCTTTAGAAAAAACAATAAAGATATAATCATTCGATTCTGGGATTTCGGTAAGATTTAAACGGATCGCCTCATAAACACGGCGACGCACACGGTTGCGACCGACGGCAGATTTGATAACTTTTTTTGAGATAACGACAGCAAAACGTTGTTTTCCACGTTGATTCGGTGCAAAAACCAGGGAAAATTTCGGCGTGCGAATAGTCTTTCCCTTTTGATAAGTATATTTAACGCCACCTCTGGAATGAAAACGATATTTACTGGCTAACATTACTTTATTTTATCATAGAATTAGAGATGGAATCGAGCGGAATAATATCGGAAGAGCGATCACTTTTTTCGAATTCTTTCTCATCATCAGAATTTTCCACAAAAGTAGCAGTGCGAAGCGTACGATAGAGAGCGGATTTGGAAAGCACATCTTTATTTTTACCTTTAGAAATAATCTTCCCTTCCTTTAGAACAATCACTTGATCTGCAATTTTCATCATTTCTGGACGATGCGTAACGATAATAATTGTATGATCTTGCTTGAGGTCCTCAAGAATTTCCACGATCTCTTTAATGGTTTCAGGATCAGCGTGAGAAGTCACTTCATCAAAAATTAAAATTTCGGCATTAGTTAAAATAGCGCGAGCAATGGCAAGTTTTTGAAGATCACCATCGGTTAAAACCTTGGATTCTAAATCAATTTTAGTATTAAATTGATTCTTAAGACTAGTGATTTTTTGATAAATCCGCGCACGCTTCAGAGCCTTATTTTGCTCTTTAATATTGGGATTGATAATATTGAGATTTTCTCGAATTGAGGCAGAAAAAACAAAAGGATTTTGAAAAACACCGGAGACGTTTGAGGCATAGACTTTTTTCGAATAATGATAAATCGATTCATTATCAATGAGAATTTTACCGGAATTTACAGCGTAGAGACGATAAAGCAAATTAATAATTGTAGTTTTACCAGAGCCTGGACGGCCAACGATGGTGGTAATTTCGTTAGGGCGAGCGCGGAAAGAAACATTATCAAGAATTTTCTTATTTTTTAATTTGAAGGTAACATGATCAAAAACCACTTCCCCGTCAATGTAGTCGTTATCAAGGTCACCATAATCGATTTGATTATCACTCTTAAATTTCAAAATATTATCAATACGCTTGATGCGAATACTGTAATTACTTAAGTTTAGAAGCTCTTCAAGCACACTATCGGTATTTCGGATGACCATTTCATAATAACCAACGAGAAGCACGAGTTTATCGATGGTTAGTTGATTATTAAAAACTAGGTAGCCAAGAAAAACATAAATGGAAATTTTACCAATCTGAGTAATCAGCGGAATCTTACAGTAACGAGTACTGAGAATTTTATAGCGCTTGGAATTTTGAATATCAAAAACTTCGTTATTAGAAACAATTTTAGAAGTCAGACTCGGCATGAGACTGAGACTGGTGATTTGCTTTAAATTATTAAGAATTTGAAAAAGCAGATCCCAGTTTTTATCCTGACTTTTACGAATACCATCGAAGCGCACGGCGGCAGCTTTAGAATTTTGATTCATTAAGTAGATATAGATGGCGTCAACAACGAGAGCAATGAGACCGAGAAAAATATTATTGGCACTAAAAATCAGGAAGATCAAAATGAGTTGAAAAAAACTAGTCAAAGCATAAACACCGGAGCGTACGGTGCTATACATATAACTCACATCCTCAGTGAAAGTATCAGTGATGCGACCTTTGGAAATCGATTCGAGGATTAAGGGATTTTTCGCGATATGGTTAAACAGAAGGTGCTGAGTAGTGGAATAATAATAGCGAACTAACCCAGTTTCTAGATAATAACTCCAAGAATTGACCGAATAATACAGAATAGTGAAGAGAATAAATAAGATCACATAGAACCAGATCGCATTAAAATTCGAAGCTCTAGTGACTACGGAAATAATCCCGGCAGTGGCAATCGGTGGAAGAAGTTTAATAATATTACTAATGGTGTAACTAATAATTAGCTGAAAAACTTGCAGACGCTTACCAGGGGCGATCCGCATCACGGTTTTAAAAACATTAATATAAGTTTTCACTAAAATAATTATAGCATAAGAGGTTTTTGTGATTTCAAATAAAAAAAACACCAGGCTAGCTGGTGAATTTTTTAGTAAGTTAAACGAGCGCGGCCTTTAATGCGACGACGCTTGAGTACCTTTTGACCGTTTTTGGTCGCGTTACGCTTCATGAAACCATGTTCTTGCTTGCGTTGGCGCTTGTGTGGTTGATATGTACGCTTTGGCATTATTTTTCCTTAAAACTAATAAAACTATATTACAGAGTTTTATCTGATTTGTAAACTTTGTATAATTATACCTTAGTTTTCCACTTTTTTCAATAAGTTTTCCACATGGGTATATCTAATAGTCGAAAATTGTGGAAAACTCCTTCCCTGTTAATTTTTATATAGCTATATAATAAAAAATATTTTTTTAAACCTGTGGAAAAGTCTGAAGGTCTGTTATAATTGAGATAATCAAGGTTAGTTAATGTGGAGGTAGCGTCGGTGTTTGATGTGTGGAATAATGTGCTTGCTGAATTAGAAAAGAAACTGCCAGAATCACATTACTTAACATTCTTTAAAGATTCGAACACTTCCTTAATTTCCAATAAGGATGGTCATATCCAGATTAGTGTGCCGAACACTTTTATGCAGACTAATATCTGTAAAAAATTTGATGCCGACATTCGAACGGCTCTAAAAAATAACGGAGTTGAAGTTTTAACTACCGAATATCTAATTGTCACCAATAAAAATAATAAGTCGCGCGAAACGACAAATTCTCGTGGTAGTAATTTTAAAAATCTCTCGGATCGCGTGGGGACGGTGCAACGAATTGATTTAGAAAGACACTCTTCCTTAAATACACGCAGTCAAAATCGGACCGGATTAAGTGAAAAATTCACCATGGATAATTTCATCATCGGTACGAATAATGACCTCGCAGTTTCGGTGGCAAAAAATATTATTGAAAACCCTGGAATGAAATATAACCCGTTCTTTCTCTATGGTGGAGCGGGCCTCGGTAAGACACACTTGGTGGAAGCTATTGGTAATGAACTGGCGAGAAGGCACCCAGAATTTAAGATTTTATATATTCCAATTAATCATTTCTATAATGATTTTATTCAGTCGGTGCGTAACGGTAAGATGGATGATTTTCGTCGACGTTTTTCGGAACTTGACGTTTTAATTGTGGATGATTTTCAATTCATCGTGGGTAAGGAAAAAAGTCAGGAAGAATTCTTCAATATTTTTAATGACATGCAACAATTAAATCGCCAAGTGATTATTACTTCCGACCGTTTGCCAAGCCAACTAAAAACCGTGGACGAACGACTAGCTTCGCGCTTAACTCAGACCGGAGCTTATGATATCCAATTCCCTTCCTTTGAAGATCGTTGTGCAATTTTACACGCAAAGGCGGAATTTAATGGCGTGGAAATCGAGGATAAGGCGATTGAATATATTGCAAAAAGTGTAGAAACTAATATTCGCGACCTGGAAAGTATGTATAGTAAGGTGATCGCGATGGCAGATGTGAAGTGTATTTCCCCATTAATGGTAATTAATGAAGGAATGGTGGGGGTGGTCGGTAACACGACACGTTCGAAAGTTTTTTCGCCAAGCACGGTAATTGAGACGGTAGCAAATTTCTTCAATATTTCCCCAGAAGAAATCTGTGGACGCAGTCGGGTAGCGCATATTAAAACCGCTAGACAGATCGCCATGTTTATTATGTCGCGTGATTTACAGATGAGTACAACGAAAATCGCCAACGAAGTAGGTCTAAAAGATCATACGACGGCGATGCATGGAATTAAAAAGATTGAGACTGACACGAAGACAGATTTTGTACTACGTGATCAGCTAAATGAAATTCGTGATCTATTAAATAATGGCATCATTTAAGTAATTGTGGAAAAGTGGTGAAAAACAATGTGGAATAAAATGGAAAAGGTTGCTAAAAAGTCAGTTTGGTTTGAGGAAAAGTCCAGGTTTTACACAGTGAGTGGAAAACAAAATCGAGTTTTCCATAAAGTTTTCCAAGTTTTTCCCACAGTTTTACACAAGCAAATTTTAAAAATTACCCCTATAAAAAGATCAGTTTTCAACTTTTACACATAGCCTACTAATACTACTAATAAATATATAAGAAAGGAGAGTTATGGAAATCAATGTTGAACAAAGTAAGTTAGCCAAAGCATTAAGTATTGTCAGTCGAATTACAGGAGGAAGTCGTACGACTTTACCGATTCTGAATAATGTTTTAATGGAAGCTAAAGATAATAAAGTAACTTTAGTGACAACCAATTTAGATATGGCAATCAATTATTACTTGCCGACTACTTTAGCCAAAGATGGAAAAATTACCGTACCAGCCAAACTTTTAGCGGATTTTGTAAGTAATTTACCAAAAGGTGAAGTGAAAATTCAGGTGAATCAAGAAAAATTGACGGTGAGTGAAGGTAAATACAAATCCGTCTTTAATGGAAATGCGGCGGAAGATTTTCCGGAATTACCAGAGTTTGATGAAAAATCAGCAATTTCCTTCCAGATGGGGATTGATGAATTTCGTCTCGGAATGAATGCAGTAAAAATTGCCTGTTCATCGGATACGACACGTCCGACTTTGACTGGAATTTACTTTAATAGTTTCGAGGGTGGGCTTTATGTGGCAGCTACCGATGGTTACCGCTTAGCGGAGAAAAAACTGATTAATAAAATTGAGAGCGAAATTAAGGCGATCGTGCCGGTGCAGTGTATTGTGGATGTACTAGGGGCGATTTCAGATAATATGGAAAATATTGAAATTTTATTTGATGAATTTCAAGTGCGTTTTCGTCTAGGTGAAATTGAAATTATTTCAAAATTAATCGATGGAGCTTTTCCGGATTATCGTAAATTGATTCCAGAGAAATCCCAGGTGGAAATCTTACTGAATAAGGCGGAATTATTACGTGGTGTGAAGCTTGCGGCGTTGTTTTCGCGCGCGACAAGTGGATCGATTGTTTGTGAGTCGAAAAAAGATGAGCAAGTTTTTGTAGTTTCTTCAGTCTTAAATGAGTTTGGTGAAAATAAATCGGAAATTGAAGCGGAAATTTCGAATGATGCAAAAGTAGTCTTAAATTCAAAATATCTAAATGATGTTTTATTAGTACTAGATGAGGATGAGCTAAAATTCGGAATTTCCGGAAAACTTTCACCGGTGTTAATTCAGAATAAAAATAGTTTCGATTATACGCATATTATTATGCCTCTGAAGAGTTAGATGTTAATTGATTATATAAAATTAAATAATTTTCGGATTCATAAAGAATATTATTTAAAAATTAAACCAGATACGACGCTAATTTTGGGGGCGAATGGCATTGGAAAAACCTCGGTGATTGAGGCGATTTATTTGGTGTTACGGGGAAAATCTTTTAAGGCGACTGATAAAGAAATTTTAAATCGTGAGAGTGAATTTTATCGTGTCGAACTAGGTAAAACTGATGGCGAAAAAATCGTAGCGACTTTTGACGGAAATAAAAAACAATTTTTAATACAAGATAAAAAAAGCGCGAGGTTGCCAAAGAAGGATAAATATCCAGTAATTCTCTTTTTACCGGAAGATATGCACTTGATCTCCACAAGCCCGACGAAACGACGAAATTATTTTGATCGAATCCTGGAGGAATTTGATTTAAATTATCATCATAATTTATTGATGTATGAAAAAACTTTGAAGCAACGAAATGATTTATTGAAAAAAATCGCGATCTCGGAACAAGAATTTGGCCTGGAGAGTGAAAGTGTATTTTTTTCGCTAAATATTATGCTGAGTAAATATGGTACGGCGATTAATCAAACCAGGCAGCGTTATATTGGGCGAATTAATGAAAAAATGACGGCTTTATATCGTTCAATTGCGCAAAATGAGGACGAGATTGAGATTTATTACGACTCATTATGTGGATTAAACCAAAACGACTATTACAAGCGCTTAGATGCAGAATTTCGTATAGATTTAATGCGGGGTGCTACGAAGTTTGGTATACATCGGGATGATTTTCTATTTAAGTTTAATGGGGTTCTCGCGGATGGGACGGCGAGCCGAGGTGAAACGCGGTCGATTATTTTGGCTTTAAAATTTAATGAGGCGGAATTAATTGAGACGGAGACGCGAAAAAAGCCGGTGATTCTGCTCGATGATGTTTTTTCAGAATTAGATAAGGGGCGACAAACTGCCTTGGTGGAAAAATTCAAAAACCATCAGGTGATATTGACGTCTGTGGAATAAGTGATGGAAAAATAAGGCTAAATAAATAAAATAATTGATAATTAATACTAGTAGTTATTAATTATTAATCTTCGGAGTCGTGCTTAAAATTTGGATCAGAAGTTTGATCGGAGTCACAGTGGGTATATTTTACTTGATATTTAGAGAGGTTGATTCCCTTTTGTCTAAAATAACTTTCAGCGACTTTTTTCAGATTTTCTACTTGATTGTCGCGGCAAGTCATTAAATCGATGGTTAAGGTAATTTTATTAAAATCTTTTTCGTCACGAGAAGCAGAGGCGGAAAAACCAAGTTTAAAATTTCGAACTGGGGTGACATTAAAAATAGGGTCTTTATTATATTGATCTATTTCTTTAGAAAGTTTTTCTTCATAGATTTCTTCTTGTAGATTAGCAGCATCTGGATTTTTTGAAAAATAATCTTGATTAGATTCATCTGGTTCAAGCATTTCATAAATAAAAGTACTTATATTTGCTGTGAAAAATAAATCTTTTTTATATTCTTTAAAACCAGGAGCTTTAATTGTGACTTCCTTTTTACCTGGAGTAGTATGAAAATTACCTTTATTTGGGTATTTTTTTCCATCAATATATAACTCTGCATTTTTTGGCTCAACAAGAATCTCAATTTTAGCTGAATTAATAGAAAAATAACTAATAGTTGAAAAAAATATTA
>CALIXG010000056.1 GCA_938046495.1 uncultured Candidatus Saccharibacteria bacterium
CTAGGATCTATAAAACCGAAGAACAAAACATTCCAATCAAGGATAGCAAACCAGATAAAACCGACGATTCAGAAGATTCAGATAATCCAAGCAATTCAGGCGACTCCAATAAGACAAACGATTCGAGCAATCCAAATAATCCAAGTAATTCGAATAACTCCACCAATCCCGACCCTTCCGAGCCACCGCAACCATCAGAAGAACCTAAAGACAATCATTTTGGCGACCTACTTCGAGAATTAGATATTCTAAAACATAATGCCTTTTCAAAACAAATTGAAAATCTTACAGACAAACTCCGTGGCATTTTTAATAAGAAACCTGAAGACAAAAAGGAATCCGAAGATAAAAATGAGCCAGAGGGCGAAAAGCACGATAAGCAAAAACCCGATAATAAACCTAACCCAGATAACCATTCTAAGTCCGAGAAAAATAATGAAAATCATAACAATAACTCCGATACCCATAGCACAGAAAATCACCAAGAAAATCATTCGTCTCATCCGAGCATAGAATCAAAAGAAAAATCTAATCATCAAACACAGTCAGACTCAACAACTACTCAAAATAAGGATACTAAAAAACTTATTCCAGCCGTACCTGATTCTGGCATGCCTAAATATCTTAAGAGAAGACTGTATTCTAAATAGAAGTGTTCATAAAAATACAACACCGTAAACTTCTATCATGAATTATTGAGAAGACAAGTGATAGTGATCGCCATATTCACAACGATACACTGAAAGTGCCGGCGCGTGGTAATCATGCGCCGCCACCATAGCGGCCACTTCGGCTTCTTCACGGGTTTTATAGCAGATTTTCTGCGAATCACCTACCCAGCACTTTTCTGGCATAATAACTTTATTATTATTCAACTTTTTTCTCATCTCTGAATATTATACATCTATAACATAAAATGTCTAAATAATACAATGGATTTTATGTTGACACGCTACATATAGCGTTATAGAATAAGCATAGACACTATATATAGCGTAATTGCCAAAACATATATAGCGTAAAAAGCAAACAAAAATAACTAAAAGAGAAGATTGTTAGAATAAGGAGATTTATTTTTTATGCTCAAAAAAGTCGTCAAGCGAGATGGAAAAGTAGTCACATTTGATATCGAAAAAATCACCAACGCCATTAAAAAAGCTGGTGCTGCTACTGGAGAATTCAAAGAAGAACGCGCCAAACGCTTAGCTGAAAAAGTAGTTTCGGAATTCGAAAAACTAAATCAGAAGAAAACCCCATCCGTCGAACAAATTCAAGATATTGTTGAAAAAGTTCTCATGGAATCAAGTTATAAGAAAACCGCCAAAGCTTATATTTCTTACCGCAATGAGCGCACGGTTCGCCGCATGGCTCAAACCAGCCTCATGGATGCCTATCGCACCATTGCCGTGCTTGATGCGAAACAAAATTCAGACATTAAGCGTAGTAATGCGAACGTCGACGGTAACTCCGCTATGGGTAAAATGCTTCAATTTGGTGCCGAAGGTGCTAAGTTTTTCGCCAAATCCGTTCTCATGGAACCACGTTTTGGTGCCGCTCATGATCATGGTGACATCCATATTCATGACCTAGATTTCTATGCCACCGGTACACTTACTTGCTGTCAAACTGACCCACTAAAGCTCTTCGCCAATGGTGGCTTTAATACCGGTCATGGTCATCTTCGCACGCCAAACTCCATTGGTTCTTACGCTGCACTCGCTGCCATTATTCTTCAAGCCAACCAAAATGAACAACACGGCGGCCAAGCTATTCCAAATTTCGATTACGCCATGGCGCCAGGCGTCGACAAAACCTTCAAGAAAACCCTCCGCGCTAATCTTAAAAAATATAACGAATTCTCTGGCAAAAAAGTTGAAATAACCATTCCAGAAGATATTAAATACGGTGACGAAGAAACCCTAAAATCTCTCAAGATTCCAGCTGTCGTTATTGATGAAGCAAAGAAGGATACCGAAAACCAAACCTTCCAAGCTATGGAAGGCTTCATCCACAACCTTAACACCATGCATTCCCGTGCTGGTGCCCAAGTTCCATTCACCTCTATTAATTTCGGCACCGATACCACAGAATCAGGCCGTCTCGTTTCCAAGATGCTTCTCGAAGCTACCGAACGCGGTCTTGGTCGTGGCGAGACACCAATCTTCCCAATCTCAGTTTTTAAAGTCAAAGAGGGAATTAACTATAACCCAGAGGATCCAAATTACGACCTCTTCAAGCGCAGTATGGAAGTCTCCTCCAAGCGTCTCTTCCCGAATTTCACTTTTATCGACGCACCATTCAATATTAAATACTACAAAAAAGGTGACTATAATACCGAAATCGCTACCATGGGTTGCCGCACCCGCGTCTTCTCTTCCATTTTTCCAGAATCCGACGGTATCGCAACCAGTCGTGGTAATTTATCTTTCACCACTATCAATCTAGTCCGCCTTGGCATTAAGCATGGCATCGCACTAAAAGAGCGTAAAACCGCAGACTGGAAGGGTTTCTATAAGGAACTCGACGAATTAATGGATCTAGTTGCCGATCAACTACTCGAACGATTTGAATTCCAAGCTAATCAACATGTTCGCAACTTCCCATTCCTTATGGGAGAAGGCAACTGGTTTGGCAGCGAAAAACTCGGACCAGACGATACCCTACGCGATGTAATCAAGCACGGCTCACTTTCTATTGGCTTTATCGGCGTTGCCGAAACTCTCAAAGCTATGCTCGGCAAACATCACGGTGAAGATGAAGAAGCCAGAAAGAAAGGTCTTGAAATTATCGAACATATGACCAAGCGATGTGATGAATATAGCCAAAAATATCACCTCAACTTTAGCCTCTTTGGCACCCCAGCCGAAGGTCTCGCCGGACGCTTCACCAAAATGGACCGCAAAGAATTTGGTCTTATTGAGGGCGTAAATGATCGTGACTACTACACCAATTCATTCCATGTTCCAGTTTACTTCCCAATCTCAGCATTTGAAAAAATCGAAATTGAAGCGCCATATCACGCACTCTGTCCAGCCGGCCATATTTCTTATGTCGAACTTGATGGCGACCCATCGCAAAATATTGAAGCCTTCGAAGCTGTCATTCGTAAAATGCACGATTCTGGCATTGGTTACGGTTCAGTTAATCACCCAGTCGATCGCGACCCAGTCTGTGGTTTCTCTGGAATTATTCCAGGCGAACGCTGCCCATCTTGTGGTCGTCTTGAAGGAGAAATTCCTTTCGAACGTCTTCGCCGTATTACCGGCTACCTTGTTGGTTCACTTGATCGCTGGAATGATGCGAAGCGTGCCGAAGAGCATGATCGTGTTAAACACAATGTTTCTGGCACTTACACCAAGGCCGAAAAGGCCGCCCGCGAACATGCCAAACACACTGCTAAGTCGTCCCTAGGAAAGGCCTAAATGCCGTCCCGCGTCCCCGGTTCTGATAAGCATCACATCCGTCTTTCCGGTCCAATTGAACACGATAGTATTGTTAATGGTTATGGGTTACGTGCTGTTATCTGGACTCAAGGTTGTTTTATTCACTGTGAAGGTTGCCAAAATCAAGAAACCTGGGACGAAGAGGGTGGGGTTCTCGTCAATATTGAAGATATCAAACAAGAACTCCGCTCCCTCAAGGGGCAAACCGGCCTCACTTTCTGTGGCGGGGAACCGTCACTTCAAGCTGAAGCCTGTATTGAAATCGCCAAATTTGTCAAAGAGGAGCTTGGTTGGAATGTTTGGTCATTTTCTGGCTATACTTATGAAGAAATTAAGGCAAAACAGAATGACCAATGGGAGTTTTTCAAAACCCTCGACGCCTTAATCGATGGACCATTCATTCTTGCCCAGCGTGACCTTACCTTAAAATTTCGAGGCTCTAAAAATCAACGTCTTCTACATCTCAAAGATGGTGAAATTACAAGTATCGAATAGCTCCAATTCATAAATCCTGAATCTTACCACTAAGCCACTTTTTTATTCCTACATTTTCTATAGTTGGACATTTTATTTCTAAGCCAAATTCACATAAAATCTTGGAGCATTTTTCGTCAAATACACCAAATTTCGCACATGTTTCACGATAAAATTTTTGTGATATTTTTCGCGACGCCAACGATATAATTCCGCCACTAAATCCGCCAAAAAATGATCGTAAATTG
>CALIXG010000057.1 GCA_938046495.1 uncultured Candidatus Saccharibacteria bacterium
GACGGACTAAAACCAATCATCATTGCATAGATGAAGCAGAAGATTAGCACAAAATAGGTTTTACTAATGATCGAAAAATGCTTAAAAACCAAACTCAAAATTCCAGCAATTATTGCAAGGTGAGTCCCAGAAACCGCAATTAAATGCATTACTCCAACATTTACCATATTATCTTTTTGTAGCGCCGTTAATTCATCCTTGTTTCCAGTTAAATAGCTAATACCAAGGGCCAGTTCGTCATGCTCGGAATATTTTAAGCCTCTCCTTTAACAAAGCGACGAATTTTCGCTGTGTATACACCTTTTCGTTTCTTGCTCTTATAAAATTCGTCTTGGGTTCATTACCGGCAATAAATAAATCAGGAGACCGACAAAAAACTCGTCCAGCCGCAATTAGAATCAGGCTTGCTATAAATAAATTTTCTATACGTATTTTCATTTACAACCTCCAAGCTCAACATAGAAAAACTTTTGCTTTTTGGCAAGCATTTTTTAAATAAAACAAAAAATTACAGATTAAAAAATCTTAAGCATAAGCAAGTTATTGAAAAATCTAAAAATTCAAATTATAGATATAAAGTTCTCAGATCTTATTGGTTTTAGAATTTAAAAACTTGCGAAATTTTATATTTACTTTATGCTAGATATTAAGATGAAGCAGAAAAATCCAATTATCACCCCAGAAACTCCACTGGAAATTATTAATTTCGCCACAACCGGACAGGGAATTGCGACCAATTCAGATGGCAAAAAAATCTTCCTATGGAACGCTCTGCCGGGAGAAAAAGTCACTGAGTATCAAATTTTAAAACAAAAATCCCATCTCACCGAAGCCGTAGCTCTGAAAATTGAAAACCCTAATCCACATCGCGTATTGCCGCGTGATAAACATTATCTATCAAATTCGCCATGGCAAATTCTGGATATCAACTATGAGAATTCCGTCAAAAAACATATTATCGAGGAACTTTTCTCTAAACTTAAAACACCAGAAATTACATTCGAAGCCAGCGATAATGAATATTTCTATCGCAATAAAATGGAGTATTCTCTCTACTACGATCATGAAACTGCTAAGATTCATCCGGCCATTCACCGTCGTGGTTCACATCATAAAATTCCGATTTTCACCTCATCGCTTGAAAATCCAGCTATTTTCCAGCGTGCCATGGAAATTATCGATAAATTAAATTTCAAACAGGAAGATTCTAGAAAATATCAGTCTCTTCTTCTGCGCTGTAATCGTCAAGGCGAAGTTAGTGGTGGTCTTTATAAAAATTACCAACCACATCCTATCTTTGAAAATCTGACAGATAAAATCTTGGGGTATGAATTTTCCTATTCACCAAACGGATTCTTCCAAATCAATCTTCCAGAATATGAAAAAGTTTTACGAAAAATTAAAGATTTTATCAAAGACCAAAATAAAGTCGTTGACCTTTATTCTGGCGTTGGTACCATTGGACTAACTGTCGCTAGTGACAAAAATCTTACACTCGTAGAAATTGATAAATTTGCGCATGGTGAATTATTAAATAATATTGAAACCGTAAAATCTAGCACCGGCAATTTAAATATCACTGGTATTCTTGCCAAATCTGAGACTATCTACGATCACATTACTCATGACTCAGCCGTGATTGTTGATCCACCCCGCTCTGGCTGTGACTCTAAACTTATTGACACAATCAATCAAAAACTTCCCGAAAAACTTGTCTACCTATCCTGCAATCCTATCACCCAAGTACGTGACCTCGAAAGGCTTACTCAAAATTATCAAATTACGGATATTACCGGATATAATTTCTTCCCACGCACCCCACATGTGGAGTGTTTAACATTGCTTGAACGAACTAATTAGAGAAATTGAAGAATA
>CALIXG010000058.1 GCA_938046495.1 uncultured Candidatus Saccharibacteria bacterium
GGTACGCGAGCTGGGTTCAGAACGTCGTGAGACAGTTCGGTTTATATCCGGCATGATCGTTAGGAATTTTGAGGAGATCTACCCTTAGTACGAGAGGACCGGGGCGGACGAACCTCTAGTGTATCGGTTGTGACCACCTGTTGCATTGCCGAGTAGCTATGTTCGGAAGAGATAAGCGCTGAAAGCATATTAAGCGCGAAGCCCACTCCAAGATTAGAATTCCCTATGAGCTCCCAGAGAGAAGATCTGGTTGATAGGTGCAAGATGGAAGTATCGTAAGATATGGAGTCGAAGCATACTAATAGAGCCATCGCCTTTTTATGTTCAAACTATTTATCTTGTCTAGATGAGATGGATAGTTTGATAGACTTAGCTAGTAATCGGTGCTTGATGCACCGCAAGTCACATTTAATTTTTACACCTCATGGACATCAATATTCGCATTAACTTGCGCCATTGGTGCCCATAGCGCTGGGGAAATACCTGTTTACATTCCGAACACAGAAGTCAAGCCCAGTAGCGGCGATAATACTGCAACAGCGGGAAGATAGCAAGGTGCCAAATTATATAGAGTAGCCACCCAAACGGGTGGCTTTCTGTTTTTTCTAGGTATCTTGTGATAATAGTCATATATATTAGTTAAGACGCCTAAAACCATATCGTTTATGGTAAAATAAATGTGTATGCAAAGTCAAAAATTACATTCTCTTAAATTATTTTTGTGGAAAAATATTTTTGTCGTAAGTGCTGGCTTTTTGGCTACTTTTCTTGGGCTAAGCTTTAATTCAAATGAAGTTTCGGCACTTTTCGTGCCAACACTTTCTGCCTCAGTGGATCAAGCTAATTTGCAGGTAAATGGGAATCAGGTGATTAATTCACAGAATCAAACTAAGGAATTACAGCTTAGGTTTAATATCAATACTAATAATAGAACAGGCTATACTACCACTATTAGCTCAAGTTCTGAAAATACATCACTGGTAAATTCTGACTCCACTAGCACTAGTCAAATTTCATCAATAAGTTCAAATTTAAATCTTTCAGATTTTACTACAAATACTTGGTGATATAAATTAGGTAATGCAGCTAGCTATCAGACTATTCCTACACTTTCTGCTCCAGCAAGTGTGATCCAAACTACCGCCAAAACCAATGGCACAGACTCAAATACCATAAATATCGGTATGAAATTAAATCAGAGTTTGGAATCTGGATCCTATTCTAATACTTTAATCTTTTCTATCGTAACTAATTCATATGCCGGACAAGCGGTGATGATAAGTGGGCCAGATTTTAATAAACGCGTTGGTGCACTCGATCCTAATCAGACTTGTCATGTAGATCCTGTCACTGGACAAAATTGTAACTTGAAGAATAAGGACAATGTTGAGTATATTAAACGTAGTAATACGCCGCCAAACGCTTCCATGAATGCGATCAATATTGAAGATCTAGATAATTCGGATTATGAAATTAAAGCTTGGTTCAATCAAGCTGAGAAAACTATTTATTATTATTCTGAGGCTGAAAAAATTCATCTCGCACCGGATTCTTCTAGCATGTTCCTTTGGTTTACTAAAGTAAAATATATTGATTTGGCTATATTTGACACCAGTAGTGTGACTGACATGTCACAGATGTTTAAGTACTGCAAAGATTTAACTTCACTGAATCTCTCCAATTTTGATACATCTAATGTAATTAACATGTCACGTATGTTTGAATATTTACATAACCTCATTGATCTAAATGTCACGAGTTTTAACACGGAGAATGTGGAAAGTATGCGAGATATGTTTGGTAACTTATGGAATTTGCCTGCTTTGAATATCGCGAGCTTTCGGACGCCAAAAGTACGAGACATGAGTCATATGTTTTATTATCTCAAACAGGTGCAAAGCTTAGATGTTTCGAAGTTTGACACTTCCAAGGTTACGGATTTTTCAGCCATGTTTCTCGGGATTTCAAATATTCAAAATTTGAATTTAGCTAATTTTAATACGCAAGCTGCCACCGACATGTCCTTTATGTTTTATGATATGGCTAATCTGAAGACTCTAGATATTCATAGTTTCAGGACAGAAAATGTCAAAGATATGCAACGTATGTTTACCTTTACTTCTAGAATCCTAAGCTTGGATCTTAGTCATTTTAACACCTCTAATGTAGTAAATATGGAAGATATGTTTTATGCTTGTGGTGCCAGTAATATCAATGTTTCCAATTTTAATACCCAAAACGTGGAGTCGATGGCGGGGATGTTTGGTAGTGTTTCTAATGTTCAAACCCTGGATCTTTCTTCCTTTACTACCCCTAAGGTTAAAGATTTTAGTCGCATGTTCCTATGCGATAATGGGCAGGTCTGTGAATTGCAAAAAATCTTAGCTTCATCTGATTTTGATACAGCTGCGGCTAGAAATTATAGTCAAATCAATCCTACGGCCAATAAAGATATCTTCCATCGAAGATACAGTCTGCGCGGCGGCAATGGTTCACGATGGACTAATCCGGGTGAAGCTAATCTAGATGGTCTGCGCATAGACCGCTCAGGAGTGAAAGGCTACTTCACCCAGAAACCATAACCGTTTAAAATCACTAAAATAACAATTTTAAACGTTTTTACTATAATAGGAGTATGATTAATAATTCTCTTCGGCAGGTTGACGCTGATTATAAGGCTCAAAAATATCTTGATGAATAATATTTTAAAATTTTTCAAGACTTTTCTTCCATTCTAGTTATGCTAAACTAAATGTAGTATAAAACGAATTAGGGAAAATATTGTGAATCATAAATTTTTTAAGCTTAGCTATGGTTTTGCGTTGACTCTTGTCGCCGCGGCCTTACTAAACACTAAGAATACTTCTGCCCTCTACCAGTCCAGTCTTTCGGCCTATGTTGATAATGTAAAAACTCAAGTTGACGGCGATCTTTTGCTCGACAATCCATCGGTCAAAAGGGAAATGAATCTAAATATCGGTGTTACCGCAAAAAACAAATCTGGTTACAAGGTAGTGGTTAATTCTAAAACCGATAATACCGCGTTAAATAATTATGACCCAGCCAAGCCAGATAAAATCGAATCAATCACAAGTGTTCAATCGCTGAATAATTTTACTGCAAACACCTGGGGCTATAAATTGTCTACTGCCACCGACTATAGTCCAATCCCAAGCCTTAGTCACCCAGCCACCGTGGCGAATAATGCCGAAAAAGAAGTTACTAACCAAAAAACTATTCTCAATCTCGGTATTAACATCGGTGATGATTTGCGTCCGGGTGATTATGTCAATCAGCTGGTAGTTTCCGTAGTGGCGAACACTTATCAAAAGGAGGCTATTATGGATAAAGGTGAAGTTTTTAATAAAGCTATCACTTATCTTGGTAAACGTAGTTCTTCGAATTTCTTTGGTCATGGCCAAGAAATGATTGAACATTTCCGTCGTAGTACTACCGCTCCCACTGCTGGCGATAAGGCTATCGAAGTTCAAGATAATCTAAATTCTGATTATGCCATTAAGGTCTGGTATAAGGAGGCAGATAAAACCGTTTACTATTACGCAGAAACCGAAAAAATCTTCCTCGCACCTGATTCTTCTAATATGTTCAAGGATTTTACTCACGTGCAGGATCTTGATTTGGCAAAATTTGATACCACTAATGTCGTAAATATGGCAAGTATGTTTGATGGCACTGAAAAAGTCCAAAACTTGAATCTCGCAAATTTTGACACCACTCGTGTTGCTAATATGCGTAATATGTTCTCTGGTATGACCGAGCTCGCTTCGCTTGACCTTTCGAATTTTAATACTAAGCAGGTGACAGATGCATCTAATCTCTTCAATAATCTTCAAGCTGCTACCGAAATC
This sequence comes from uncultured Candidatus Saccharibacteria bacterium, assembly GCA_938046495.1. Taxonomy (GTDB): domain Bacteria; phylum Patescibacteriota; class Saccharimonadia; order Saccharimonadales; family Saccharimonadaceae; genus Nanosyncoccus. Next base: position 3,870 of record CALIXG010000058.1, read on the forward strand.
AAGCTGGGTAACAATTTTACCCTGGAAAACGCCACCACTCTCGCAGGTATGTTTGCTAATACTTGTAAAGTTGCCAGTCTCGATCTTTCCATGCTTAATACTTCCAACGTGAGAAATTTCAGTAATCTCTTTAGTCTCACTAATAGCGGTGGCACAACTAGTGCTTGTCCGACCGGCGGTGCCTTAACTACCATTTATGCTTCGACGGGCTTTGTGGTCGACACTTCTGCTCAGGCCGAAAATCTCTTTAATGGTCGTACGAGCCTACGTGGTGGTAACGGCGCTCACGAAACCGACCCAGCTACCGCTGATAAGACCTGGCTTCGCATCGATGCCGCCGGCACTCCGGGCTATTTTACTGCTAAGCCATAGTTCCGCATCGAAATTCTTCCAAATACTCTCACAACTAAAAATCCAAATCTATCATTTGGATTTTTATTTTGCTTATGCTAAAATAGGAAATGACAAATCACACGGTCATATAAAAAACTATGAAAAATCTCTCTATTAACTCAAATCTATTTTTTTGGGCTAATAATATTTTAAGCTCGATATTCTTTTCTATATTATGTGCAATATTTGTAAGTATTTTTATGATTACCGATACTTACGCTACTCCTACGCCGACCTTATCTGCTTCAATCAGCAATACAAATGTAATAGTTAACGGTAATCAAGTAATTAATTCAGAAAATAAGACTACTGAAATTCCACTACGCCTCACGGTGAATACTAATAACCGTACGGGTTATACTGCAACTATAAGTTCAGATTCTAATAATACTGCTCTAGTTAATGCTGGTTCTACGGTTCTCGCTAAAATAGATTCTATTTCGGCCCCTAGTACGCTTGCCAGCCTACCAAGTAATACTTGGGGATATAAAGTGGCTAATACTTCAAGTTATAGTCCCATCCCAGCTCTATCTGCGCCTATCAGTTTTCGTCAAACTAACCAAGCAACATCCGGTCCAAGCACTAGCGATTTAAGTATCGGTATGAAATTATCTAATAATCTAGAGAATGGTAGCTATACTAACCGTCTGGTATTTTCTATAGTGACAAATCCAATTGATAGGCGCGCAATACTAATGAGTGGTCCAGAAATCAATAAAATCTTTAAAAGAATACATGCTGGAGGATATAAATATCGAATCTATTCTGTCAGAAGATGCTCTTACTCTGAATTGGGTCGATCTCAATATTATTCAAATATTGCGGACCCCATAGAATCAGATTATGAAATTAAGCTTTGGCTGGACCCGACCGATAAGACGGCCTATTATTACGCTGAGCCGGAAAAAGTTTATCTGAATAGGGATGCACACGCTATGTTTTCAACTATGCGTAGAATTACTTCTCTTAACCTTTCTCACTTTAATACCTCTAAAGTGACAAATATGAGCAAAATGTTTTACTATGCAGATAATCTTACTTCTCTTGATATTTCTAGCTTTAATACTTCGAATGTAACAAATATGACTAGCATGTTTGCTAAGGTGAGTAAGCTTACTTCTCTTAACCTTTCCAACTTTAATACCTCTAAGGTAACGAGTATGCAAGCTATGTTTAGTGATATGCATAATCTCACTTCTCTTAATCTTTCCAGCTTTGATACTTCTAAGGTGACGACTATGGGTTATATGTTTTCTAATACACCCAGTCTTACTTCTCTTGATATCTCTACTTTTGATCCTTCAAATGTGACGTATGTGGAGCGTATGTTTAGCGTTGAAGATGGGTATATAGATAAACTAGAAATAATCTATGCAAATAGTGATTTTGATATTTCAAAAATTAAAGCAAATAATAATATTAATGTATTTAAAAACCGCAAAAAGCTACGTGGTGGAAACGGCTTCTTCCTTACTTACTCAAGCGCTGATGATAAGTTCTGGCTTCGCGTGGATCGACCGGGTGTACAAGGTTACTTTACGCGCAAATCTTAGTGCCTGAATAAATTATTTATACAGGTGTTTAGTTTGATTTATGAGAAAATCGCCAATTTCGCCGTAGTGAATATGGTTATTTAATTCTTCGATATCGATTAATTCATAACCAATTACAGAGCCGTCTGGGTCATTTGTGAATTCACCGAGCTTTTCGAGTTCGGCATAGACGCGTAATTGGTAGCCTGTATTTCCCTGATTATCATAAACTTTTTGATAACCGAGTGGAAACCAGGATTTGATTGCCATGTTTAGCTCTTCTTTGGCTTCGCGAGAAATAGTTTGGAAGATAGATTCGTAAGGTTTTACTCCTCCACCGGGAAGATTATCTGAGGCGTGAGCATATTTTACGATAGGTACTAGATTTTGAAAATTGCCGATAATATAAATCTGTGACCAGGGTAAATCAGGTACTTCTTGTCCGACTAAACTATAAAAATCTGTG
>CALIXG010000059.1 GCA_938046495.1 uncultured Candidatus Saccharibacteria bacterium
AGTTCACGGTGTCGGTAGATGGCACAGAAATTGATTTACGTATCGCAGTTTCGCCAGTGATTTGGGGGGAACAGGTGGTGATTCGTATTTTGGATAAGAGTGGTACGACACTTGATATTGAGCAGATGGGGATGACCGGACATGCGCTGGCGATGGTGCAGCGGGGAATTGAACGCCCGAATGGAATGATTTTAACTTCTGGTCCAACCGGTTCTGGTAAGTCGACCACGCTTTATGCTTTGATTAAACGAATTAAATCGGACAAGATTAATATCGTGACGCTGGAAGATCCGGTCGAATATAAGATGGACGGGGTGAATCAGATTCAGGTGAATGTGGACGCCGGTCTAACTTTTGCGGCGGGGTTGCGTAGTATTTTGCGTCAAGACCCAGATGTAGTGATGGTGGGTGAGATTCGTGATGCGGAAACGGCGAACTTGGCAGTGCAGGCATCGCTAACTGGACACTTGGTATTTTCGACATTACACACTAACTCGGCGGCAGGTATTTTACCAAGGCTTCTCGATATGGGAATTGAGCCATTTCTTCTAGCATCGACACTGAATACGGTGATTGGTCAGCGTTTGGTGAGGCGTGTGGCGCCGAAACGAGAAGTGGTGCATTCGACAGAAATGGAAACTAAACAAATTAATGATTTGGTAGCGAAATTATTGCCACAAAGTCAAGAACAAGTGGCGATGGTGTCAGAAGATTTAGGTTATCCGGGACTGCCAGTAGTAAATCCGAATGGTTACTCGATGATGCGGGGAATTGATGAAAGAGAAACACCGGGTGGATATAAGGGACGTGCGGGTCTTTATGAAACAATTGAAATTGATGATGATATTCAGAAGATGATTGTGAAGCATGCGACATCTTCAGAGATTATGCAACTGGCGAAGGAAAAAGGCACTTTGACGATGCGACAAGACGGAATGTTGAAGGCGCTGACTGGAGTGACAACTGTAGGTGAGGTAAACCGTGTAGCGTCAGATTTGGCGTAGTGAAGATAAAAAAGTTTATGATAAAATAAAGATAAGAGGTAAATATGCAAGAAAATCAAGCACAGACGAGTGTACATTCAGCAGCCGCAGCACAGGCCGCCGCAGCCGCTTCATCACCAACTGCCGTGCCAAATTCCGTAAAAATTGAGACATTATTAGAGGCTTGTATTAAGCACGGGGCTTCAGATTTGCATATTCAGGTGGGATTACCACCAATCTTACGTGTGGACGGGTCGCTAGTGCCAATTCCAAATACGCCAATTTTGACAACGGAAATCGTGGACACTTTGATTTTCTCGACTTTGGATTCAATGCAACGTGAAACTTTGGCGAAGGATAAAGAGTTCGACTATTCGTTTGCTTTCGGGGAAATTGCACGTTTTCGCGTGAATGCCTTTAATGAAAAAGGACACCTTGCAGCGGCCTTTCGTTTGATTCCAACTAAGATGCCAACGATTGAAGAATTAGGTATGCCACAGGTGATTTCGAGTTTTGCCGAATATCCACGTGGCTTGGTTTTGGTGACGGGTCCAACCGGTTCTGGTAAGTCGACGACACTGGCAGCGATTATTAACAAGATTAACAGTGAAAAATCGGTACACATTTTGACGATTGAAGATCCGATTGAGTTTACGCATAAGTCGAAGCGAAGTTTGGTGGCACAACGTGAAGTGCACTACGATACATATTCCTTTAGTCGCGCTTTGAAGTCGGCTCTACGTGAAGACCCGGATGTGGTATTACTCGGTGAGATGCGTGATCTGGAAACGATTAGCGCAGCAATTACGATTGCGGAAACTGGTCACTTGGTGTTCGCGACTCTACATACCAACTCAGCAGCCCAGTCAGTGGACCGTATGATTGACGTATTTCCAGCCGAACAGCAACCACAGATTCGTTCGCAGCTGGCAGGGATTTTGATGGCAGTTTGTTCGCAGCGTTTAGTGCCAGCAATTGGTGGCGGTCGTGTCTGTGCGGCAGAAATTATGGTGGCGAACACGGCAATTCGCTCGATTATTCGTGAAGGCAAAACTCATCAATTAGATACGGCAATTCAAACTGGTGCGTCTGAAGGGATGCAGACCATGGATCGTACTTTGGCAAAATTAGTCCAACAAGGAACGGTGACTTATGATAGTGCAAGAGAATATGCAGTAGACGTGCGTGAATTTGAAAGGATTGTGAAAGGTGCCTAATGAATCGATATATTTATAAGGCCCGTGATGGTAAGTCGGGTGCGATTATCAAGGGCGTAATTCAGGCAGAAAACGAACGTGCAGCGGGAAAACTCCTAATTGAGCGTGGTTATACTCCTGACACAGTGACGGAAGATACTTCGGGCGATAGTTTTTTTGATAAATTCAAAAATAAAGTTACCACGAAGGATAAAATTGTTTTCACCAGGCAATTCTCGACTCTGATCGGGGCAGGTTTACCACTTTCGAATTCTTTGAGAGTTTTGATCGAGCAGACGGAAAGTAAGCCAATGCGTCGCATCACGGAATCGATTTTGGCAGACGTGGAAGCAGGTAAAAGTCTAACCCAAGCTTGTGCAAAATTTCCAGAAGTGTTTAATCGAATTTATTTAGCACTCCTAAAGGCTGGTGAGTCTTCCGGTACTTTGGATAAGTCACTAAAACGACTAGCTGATCAACAAGAAAAAGATCACGCGATGGTGACAAGAATTAAGAACTCTTTGACCTATCCGGCGATTGTTCTTGCGGTAATTATTGGTGTGCTTTTATTTATGGTGATTGGCGTGGTGCCACAGGTGCAACAGCTCTACCATGATCTTGGAAAAGATTTACCAGCGATCACTAATATACTGGTGGCGCTTACTAATTTCTTAGTGAATATGTGGTGGTTGGTGACGATCGTACTGGGTTTGATTATCTATTTTGTATTTCAGTTCGTGCGTACTGATAGCGGTCGACATATTTTAGCTAAAGTGAAATTAAATGTGCCAGTGTTTAAGTTGATGTTCTGGCGACTATATAATGGGCGTTTTGCACGTACGGCAGAAAACTTACTGTCAACGGGTGTATCAATTCAGGATACCTTGGCGATTTCAGCCGAAGCAATCAATAACTTGATTATGGAAGAAGAAATCAAGGAAGTTTCGGAAAAAGTGAAGCAGGGTAAAACGCTGTCGGCATCTTTGAAAGAGTTAGATTATATTTTGCCTTTACTGCCACAAATGGCGGCGATTGGTGAAGAATCTGGTAAAATTGATGAAATGCTGGGTAAGGCAGCGAACGTCTATGAGGACGAATTAGATCAGCAAATTAATACGATTTCGACATTGATTGAGCCGATTATGTTGGTAATTATGACCTTGATGGTTGCAGTAATTATTGCCGGTGTGCTTATGCCGATTTATCAATTGGTGTCACAAATCCAGAAATAGAGGTAAAATGAGAAAATTATGGACAGATGGAAGCGCGTCACCGAATCCGGGGCCGGGGGGATTTTCTGTAATTGAAAATAATAAACCGGTAGCGATGGGGCGAGAAGATTTGACGACAAATATCCGAATGGAAGGTTCGGCAATTCTGGAAGCCTTAAAGGTGTTAGCGGGTGAAGAAGCGGAAATTTGGACTGACTCGGAATTTTGGATTAACGTGCTGACAAAATGGGCGCCAGTTTGGGAAAAGAATGGCTGGAAGAAAAAAAGCGGTCCAATTAAAAATCTGAGTTTAGTAAAAAAAGTGTTCAAAGCTTACAGAGAAGCAAACGCGAAATTGGTCTGGGTGCGCGGGCATAACGGTACGGCGGAAAATGAGTTGGCTGACGAATGGGCGAAAAAAGCACGAGAAAACCAAAACTTTCCGGGTCTAGAAATTTTAACGGTGGAAACGAGTGAAGAATGAAAAAAATTATTGTTAAAGCAGAAGTTAAGGACGTCGATAAGTTAGAGAATCGCTTGATGAATTTGGGTTATGATTTTGACCCAATGTATTGGCAGCACTCACGAATTTTTGTGCCGAGAAATTATGAAGAACACAATAATTTTGCCAGAATGATTTTAAGGATGGACGTAAAGGCGGTGGACCGACCAGCACGTTATAGTTTGATTTGTAAGAGGCATCTGGAAAAATCGAAGATAGATTTAGTACACGAAACTTTGGTTTCAAGTTACGCAGAAACGGCGAATATTTTATTGCAGATGGGATTGATTATTCAGTCGGAAGTTTCGAGAACACGTCAAGAAGTAGTGCTGGAAAACGGCATTACGATTTATCTTGACCAAATCGAACATGGCCGCAAATCTTATATTAAATTCGAGGCGGTTTTGGAAAATGAATCAGAGGCCGAAGAAATACGAAATCGCATTGAGGTTTTGATGATGGACTTAAATATTTTGCCGGATTTGGTAGTAAAAGATACTTACGGTGAAACAGCGAAGTAAAAGTGTGCTAAACTAATAGAAAAATAGTGAGGTGATATGGATTCCGAAAAGACTGAAATTACGAACTCTGAAATTCGAAAATTGAACGATTTTGATGTATTTTTGTGGGCGAATGAGCTTGATGAAGTAAAAAATAATGTGTCGTGTGAACTATTTTTGTTCAATAAAAACTATACGCCGTTTAAGATTCGTTATTCTGAAAAATTGACCAATTCGGTGAAGCAAATGTTTATGGGCGAAGCGATTGCTTATGTGATTTCGGGGGCGGAAAAAGGTTTAGAATGCCGTGAATATGAAAAATCGGACGGTGAAGACAAGGTGATTTATCGTACGGATCTTTCGAAAGTGATTCGCGCGGAAAGTTTACTAAACTTGATCGAAAAAGAATACAAGGATATCGATTATTTCACAGATAATGAACATCAATTCAAGAAGATGAAGGGAATTATCGCGAAGTTTTCTTATCCTGGTGGCGACGATGGGACAAAAGTTTTTTATATTGCGAAAGGTATTTCCGCGGCCTCAGCTTTGAGTGCGAAAACTTCTTGGGAATTGAACGGGGAAAGTTTTGAGCCATTTTCTGCGGAAGTGGCTTTGAAGATGCCAGATGATAATCAGGTAGCCTTTGTCGATGGATCGGTAGTGATTTTTAATCAGACGAAGTTTGAAAATCTTTTCCAGTACGATTTTAAGTCGCAGATGCTCGCCGAAGCGAAGGCAAAAGAAATTGAAGAAAAATACAAACTATCTTTTGCGGAAGGTTTGACTTTGAATGCGCTTTTGATGGATAAAAAACCGTTGGTGAAGAAGTTACAAGACATGAACATCGAAGAGCAGATGTCGCAAGAACAATTGGTGGACTATGCGGACGAGATGAAACTCGAACTTATGACCGATGATGACGGCGCGATTATCATGATGGATGATAAGGATTTGACGATGTTTGTGAATCTTTTGAATGAAGATTATTATGTTTCACCGATTAATGGTAAGCGCTACGAAATTAAGTCAAAGAAATTATTAAATGAGCCGGAAGGCGAACCACCACGAGGCTAAAATGCACCATTGTCGAATTTGCGGACATGCGGTGGAATGCGGGAGTAAAAAAGAAGCTTCCCGTATTTTCGGTGCTTTGCCAAGGTTTTCGATTTGTGCACGATGTTTGTTTCGGATTTTTCATTTGAGACTTTTAGATAAACGTGGAGTGAATGAGATTTCACGGGGGAATTGTTTGATTAATTAAATTTTTTACTCAGAATTTTAATAGTAGAATAAGGAGTAAAAATGAAAAATTTGAAAAAGTTATGGGCGATTTTCGGCCTAGTTTTGGTGGTGGGGTTATTGGCTTTCTTGGTACTAAACCGAGAAAAGTTTGAACAAAAAAAGTATTCAGTAGTGTCGACGAGTTTTCCGGGCTATGATTTTGCCAGGGCGGTGACGAAAAATACAAATATTAGTGCAAAAATGTTGGTGAAGCCGGGAGCAGAAACCCATGCCTATGAGCCAACGCCGCAGGATATTATCGACATTAAAAATGCGGATATGTTTGTCTATGTAGGGGGAGATTCCGATACTTGGGTGGAGAAAATTTTGAAGGACGTAGATACGAAAAAAACCCACGTAGTGAAGCTGGTGGATTTGGTTTCGACGGTGGAAGAAGAAATTGTGGAGGGGATGGAAGATGATGATCACGACCACGATCATGACCACGACCACGATCATGACCACGACCATAAACATGACCACGACCATGACCATGAATCGCATGAGCATAAACACGAGCATGACGAGGAAGAAGAAGGTCCAGAAATTGATGAACATGTTTGGACGAGTCCAAAAAAGGCGATGGAAATCGTGAAGAAAATCGCAGAAGTGGCTTCCGAAATTGATGTTGCGGAGAAAAATAAGATTGACGATAATGCCGAAAAATATGTGGCGGAAATCGCGCAAGTAGATAAGGATTTACACCAGGCGATTGATGGTAAAATTTCAGAAATCGTAGTGGCAGATCGTTTCCCGTTCCGTTATTTTGCTGATGAATTTGGTTTGAAGTATGCGGCGGCTTTTTCGGGTTGTTCAGAACAAACTGAGGCAAGTGCAAAGACGATTAGTTTTTTGATTAACAAAGTGAAGCAAGATAAAGTGAAGAAAATTTACAAGATTGAACTTTCGAATGGTAAGATTGCAGAGACTGTAAGTAAAGATACGGGCGCAGAAGTTTTGGAACTACATTCGGCACATAATGTGACGGCGGATGATTTTTCGAAGGGTGTGACTTACGTAGATTTGATGAAGCGAAATCTCGTGGCTCTAAGTAAATAGGATTTTTATGGAAAAACAGCCAATCATTGCAGTGAAAAATTTGAGCGTAGAATACGCGAAAACGCCGGTGTTTCGAAAGATTAATTTTGAGATTTTGGCGGGAGATTTTATCTGCTTGGTTGGCTGTAATGGGGCCGGGAAAACCACTCTAATTAAGACGATTTTGGGCTTGATAGAACCAAGTGCAGGAGGGGTGGAATTTCTCGGGATGAGCCGTAAGGAGATTGGCTATATTTCACAGGAGACAGTAGTAACGTCGAATTTTCCGGCGACAGTGGAAGAAATTGTATTAAGTGGACTACTCAATCAGAAGCGGGGGATTTTTTATACGAAGAGTGACAAGAAAAAATGTGAGGAAGCGCTCGCGAAATTTGGTATGAAGAAATTGTTGAAGAAACATTTTGCGGAGCTTTCGGGTGGACAGAGACAGAAAATTTGGCTAGCACGAGCGGTAGTAGCGACGAAGAAATTATTGATTTTGGATGAACCGGGGAATAATTTGGATTCAAAATCGAAGAAGGAATTATATACAGAGCTTTTGAAATTAAATGCGCAGGGAATCACGATTATGATGATTACGCACGATCTCGACCATCAGAATTTGGTGGGGAATAAAATTTTGGCGCTAGCGGACGGAGTGGCGACGATGGAAACTACGGAAGAATATGTGAAAAGAATTCATCGCCATGGCTATGGCGAAGGTGAGAGGAAATAGGAGGTGGTGATGAACGGAATTTTGGAAAAGTTTCTGGAAATGTGGCAGTACCAATTTATGGTGAAGGCTTTGGTGGTGGGGGTGGTGCTAGCAGTAACTGCAGGACTGATCGGGGTGTCCTTGGTTTTGAGACGAAAAGCGATGATTGGTGATGGGCTTTCACATGTGGGATTTGGCGCCTTTGCGATTGCGACGGTGATTGGCGTGATGCCACTGCAGTTTGCTTTGCCAATAGTGATTTTGGCGGCGATTTTGATTTTGCAGGTGAACCAGAAAAGCAAGGTGGACGCGGATGCTTTAATTGCGATGCTTTCGGCAGGGGCGCTGGCGGTGGGGACTTTGGTGATTTCGGTGGTTAAGGGAGTGAACACGGATATTAATAATTATTTATTCGGCAGTATCCTAGCGCTAGATGATTTCGATGTGGTAGTGGGAGTGATTTTTTCGCTCGTGGTGATCCTATTCTTTATCGTGAAATACCATGAGATTTTCGCGATGACGTTTGATGAGAATTTTGCCAAATCGATTGGACTGAAGACTGAGCGATTAAATACAATTTTTGCGATTTTATGTGCGGTGGTGGTAGTGCTGGGGATGCGATTGGTGGGGGCGCTTTTGATTTCGAGTTTAATTATTTTCCCGACGGTGACGGCGATGCAGGTGGTGAAAAGTTTCAAGGCGGTGGTTTTTAGCTCAGTGATAGTTTCGATATTTTGTATGGTAATGGGAATTATCTTTTCTTATTTCGTGGCCACGCCGACTGGTGCGACGATTGTAATTTTTAATGTGATGGCGTTTTTGGTAGCGAAGGTGGTGGAGGTTTTTTGAATATGATATTTCATGAATTTGGTGATAAAAAATTTCCACATATATTATTGATACACGGCGGAGGTAATTCCTGGTGGAATTATCTTCGGCAAGCTCGTATATTATCCGATAAATATCATGTGATTTTACCAACACTTGATGGCCATGGAGAAGAATACCAAAAAGAGTATATTTCAACTGAAAACTCCGCACATCAAATTATGGACTATATAAAAAACAATTGTAATGGAAAATTGTTTGCTGTGGGAGGTGTTTCCTTGGGAGGTCAAATTGCTATTGAGTTATTATCGCTAAATAGTGATATAGCTCAGAAAGCAATAATAGATGGTAGTATTTGTATTCCTCAACCCAGGCTGGCAAGGGTTAGTACGATTATTGTAAAATTATTTGGAAAGCTTATGTTTAGTAAATATGCATGTAAAATTCAGTTGAGTTTAATGAAAAAAATGTTTCCTAATATGGCTTATCCGAAAGAAATAGAAGACTATTATATGGAGGATATGCCAAGGACGCCGATTAAAACATTGGTGACTATATATCAAACATATATGGGAGAATATAGGCTTAAACATTCTATTGCAGAAAGCAAGGCGCAGGTTCTATATATTTATGGTGAAAAAGAAATGGGTTGCGTTAAGGAATCGGCTAAGCTATTTCAAAAAATGCATCCCAATTGTACTGTGTATGAAGCTAAAGGATATAATCATGGTTATCTATCTGTTTATCTGCCTTTGGAGTGGATGGATTTAGTTAATCCATTTTTGGAAAACGATGTTCATCATAATAACTAAACTATGAAGTTATATAACAATTCCTAGGTTATTTTACTAAAAAGTCTTAGTTAATCTCTATGTTTATCAAAAATGGTCGTGGAATCGAATATGGTATAATTTAGGTATGGCCTGGTAGCTCAATGGATAGAGCGGCTCCGTCCTAAGGAGAAGGTTGCGAGTTCGACTCCCGCCCGGGTCACCAAATACGTATGAGAAAAATGATTTTTGATGGTCAGAGAGAAGGCGAAGAGGTGCAGTTTGTGTTCCGACGCCATTTTTTGACGGCGAAGTCCGGTGTGATATTTTTAATTTTAATGATTATGATTGGGGTGGGATTGACCCTACTTTGGCCAAATAATATGATGATTTTTGAGACCTTCTTGGCACTGATTTTGGTGGGGGTTTTAGGTTTTCTATATTCTTACATGTTATGGTATTTTTCGATTTATATTGTGACTAATCAGCGGATTCGCCAGATTTCACAACGAGGTTTGTTTAAGAAATCAGTGGTAGATTTGGGGTTGGATAAGATTCAGAGTATTTCTTATGGTGTGAGTGGCATTCGGGCAGGATTAATGGGGTATGGTACGATTTTGATTCAAACGGCGGTGGGGGATTTGGTGATATCGATGGTGAAAAATTCGGAAAAAATTTATAACGATTTACAAAATCTAATTAATGAGAAATAGGAAATGAGCAAAGCTAAATTAGAAAACGAAGTGGATAAAACTATGACAAACGAAACCGAAGCGATAAAAGAAAAGAAACTTTCAATCGTCGCGAAAATGAAGCAAAAGCGCGAACAGAAAAAGATTGAAGAATTTAAGAATAAAACGGAGCTAGAGAAGGTCGAGGAACGTCGCGAAGAGGTGTTATCGAAGGGGCGTAAGTTCAAATATCCAATGCAATATGCAAAATATCGCGTGGTGACAGTGACGATTATGATGGCGGTGGTTTTGGCTTCGGGGGCGGGCTATTTTATGCTTTATAAATGGCAGAGTACGAATCCGATTCTCTATCGTTTGACTCAACTTTTGCCGGTGTCGGTGGCGAATGTAAACGGCGCGGACGTGCGTTATTCGGATTATCTTTTGATTTATCATAGTACGATTACGCCGATCGAAAAACAACAGGGTAAATTAGATAATGCGAAAGATAATGATTTTATGGAGCAGCATTATAAGCGCTTAGCATTGGATGAGGCGGAAAATTATGCTTGGGCTCTGAAATTGGCGAAAGAAAATGATCTGACGGTGACGGATAAGGAAGTGGATGAAACGATTTTAGAGCACCGAAAAATTGGTGGGGTGGAACGCAGTGAAGAAGGTTTTAAGAAAATTCTGGAGGATAATTTTGGTTTGACGATGAAGGAATATCGTCGAATGATTTATCTGTCACTGGTGAAGGAAAAAGTTTCGCAGGCAATTGATATGAATGCAGTGCAGCTTGCGGCGCAGGTGGAATCTTTGATTAAATCCGGAAAAGATTTGAAGACAATTTCGGAAGAGCTGGGCGACAAGGTGCTTTATGAAGAAACTGGTGGGCTAGTCGATAAGATGAACGTGGATGGTGGCAGGTCACTAAAAGCGATGAGTCTAAATGTGGGGGAAATTTCGGATAAATTTGTTTCAAGTTCAGGGGACGGTTATTACTTCGTGAAATTGGTAGCAAAAACTGATTCGACGGTGAACTATACTTCGATTAAAATTTCGTTCACGGAATTTGATAGGCAAATGAAGGAAATTCGAGATTCTGGGAAGATTAAGGAATTGATTAAAATTGATCGCCAAGAATCCTAAGCGAGACTAATCAGGAATCCATCTCTGGAAACATGGGTGGTCTTTTTAGCAAATTCGTTTGCATGTGCTTTTTAAACTCGATTCTCTGGTATAATATACATATTAAATAGGAGGCAATAATGCAGATATTCGTGAATGGTCAAGGAGAAAAAGATTTCGCTCCAGACCAAATTAAAGCAAGTGTTAATTTTAATTTTCACGCTATGACTTATGACGAAGCTCTAAAAGGTGGCGTAGAAAAAGTAAAAAATTACATAGAAAGCATCTCAGAGGTAACTGATTTCAAGCCAGAGGATTTTAAGACCAGAGCATATTTTATTCGAGAAGAATTTCATGTTAATAGCTTAGAGCCACAAACTGAAGCTGATTTGGGAAAAAATTTGCAAAAACGTGTTTCTGATGGCTTCTTCTTCTCGCAATTTGCTTACCTAGAGTTCGATTATGACAAAATGAGGCTTGCAAAACTACTTGCTATTTCATCAAAGATTTCTAATGCACCAATGCTTCATATAGATTTTGGATTAAAAGATGTCGCATCGAAACAACGCGAACTAATTGCTAGCGCCTACGAAGACGCTAAGAAAAAAGCCGAAGCTTTAGCCGCTGCCGCTAATAAAAATTTACGTGATTGTGTGCGTGTAGAAATTGATTCTGTTCGTAATGGAGTGATGGGGGATATGGGGCTAGCCGAATCTGTCCGTTTTGGCTCGGCTCCAATGCAAGGATTAGAACAAGAAATTAAAAACATTGACGAAACATTTAAGCCAGATGATATAACTATATCAAAAGAAATTAGCTGTGTTTGGGAAACTAGCAATTAAAGAGGCCTTATGTATGAGGTAGCAAAAAAATTAGTAGATTATTTTGAAAAACATAGGCCGTGTCTTAGACCGCGCTATTTATAACTATTGGGTAAGTGAAGTACCGCCACTTACGTGTCAAAACCCAGAGGTGGGAAAAATTGCAAAATCCTTCAATGATGAGTTTACTAAAATTGAAATTAATTTTGCTGTAAGCCCTAATAGTACTTCTTCCTCCAACCAGTTCAAAAATCGATTAAAAAAACTACGGGACAACTTCGAAAGCAACGAGCTAAGTCGTCAAACAATAGCCGATTTTTAGCTGTGGCGAAATTAAACACTAGTGCGAGTAATCCCGCTTCGCGGTCTTTCTCGGACGGGCGACCATAAAAATAAAGAGTATAAATACTCTTTCTTATTATGGTCTGGTGCGAGTGGAGGGAGTCGGACCCTCGTCTCTTCCTTGGGAAGGAAATATAATAGCCGTTATACGACACTCGCGTAATTTCATTTTATCATAATTTGAGAGGGATTTCGGGAATAATTTGAGGGAGATTTCGGAAATTTCACAATGGCTTCATAATTAAAATTTAAAATAAAAATATGGAGGAAAAATGATTAAAAATGCGGTAGCCTATGTTTTTCGAAAACGCACGCGTACGGCGTTGATATTTTTGATTTTAACTTTAATCCTGGCGGTGATTTATGCTGGTTTTTCGATAATGAAAACTAGCGAAAAAATGGCGGGTGTGATAAGTAATGCGAATGATTTGGGGTTAAAAATTAGATCATTAAAATCTGAGACTTTTAACGCGGAAAGTTTTGATTTGATTGATAGCAAACTTGGGACAGAGAAGATTTATCAATATGAAGGGGTGGCAGAATTAAAAAACGGCAAGGTGGTGGCGGGTGAGCAAATGGTGATGCGAGAAGATTTACCGGGCTACTTAGGAAACGCGGTTATGCTTCAGGCGATAAGTAATGTGGAGAAAGACCCGTTATTTCGTAGTGAAGTATTTAAGTTGATTGAAGGGAAAAATATTGCGCGTGGGGAAGCTGGAAAGGTTTTAGTGCATGAAGCACTGGCGAAGAAGAACCAGTGGAAGGTCGGCGATAAGGTGAGTCTAAAAGTTTTAGGGGAAGAGAAAGAATTAGAGCTTTTAATTCAAGGGATTTTTACCGGGAAAAAACAAGAAAAATACACCGGGATGTCTTCAGATTTTAGTGAGAATATGATGTTCACAGACTACGCGACGATGGTGCAAATTTTTGGAAAGAAAAAACTGGTGACAAGTCTAAAAATATTGGTATCTGATTCCGAAAAATTAGCGACGTTAAAGGCGGAAATGAATAAAAAAAGTGTTCAGCTAGGAGACTATGAGATGATTGAAGAAGAAAATCAATTCTCGGGGATGGTGGAGTCTCTAGATATGGTGAAGCAGATGATTTTTCTGATGATTATGGCAGTGATCGGGGCGGGAATAATTGTATTGTCCTTGGTGCTAATTCTTTGGGTGCGGGAAAGGATGTATGAAATTGGGATATTGCTGGCGATTGGATGCAGTAAAATTAAAATTGTGGGGCAATTTATCTTGGAGTTGGTATTAGTTTCGCTGCCGGCAATGATTTTGGCGGCGATACTGGGAAGAATTTTTGTGGGATGGATTCTGGGTGCGGTTTTACAGAAAGAGAGCTTAGATAATTTAGATTTAGGCAGCTTTACGACTGGTGGTGGGGGATTAGATATTTTTGCGATGAGCTACGGACTTTTGATTTTAATTATCATTCTAGCAGTGATAGTGGCGTCGTGGATGATTTTAGTGAAAAAACCGAAAGAAATTTTAGCGAAAATAAGTTAGGAGGAAAAATGAGTGTGCTAAAAATTAAAAATGTTTCATATGCTTACGCGGGAAATCGGGAAAATGTTTTGGAGGGGGTGGACCAGAAATTTGAGCGTGGGAAATTTTATGCGATTATCGGAAAATCGGGGGCGGGAAAATCTACATTGCTTTCACTACTCGCGGGATTAGATGAACCGAAGAGTGGCGAAATCTTGTTTGAAGATGAAAAGATTGGTAAGTACGGCTACAGTTATCATCGCAAAAATCACATTGCTCTGGTTTTTCAGAACTATAATTTGATTGATTATTTAACGCCGCTAGAAAATATTAAACTGGTGAATCGAGAGGTGACGGATGAGATTTTGATGAAGTTGGGATTAGATAAAGACCAAATAAATCGAAATGTGATGAAGCTTTCGGGTGGACAGCAACAACGCGTGGCGATCGCGCGGGCGTTAGTTTCGGAGGCACCGATTATTTTGGCGGATGAGCCGACGGGAAATTTGGACGAAAACACGGCGGAAGAAATTATTGAAGTTTTGAAAAAACTGGCAAAGGAGCGTAATAAGTGCGTGATTGTGGTGACACATAGTAAAAGGGTGGCGGATTCGGCAGATGTGGTCTTGGAATTAAAGGGAAGGAAATTGAGATAATGTTGAAAAATGCATTTTTATATGTAACACGCAAAAAGTTAAAAAGTTTGGTGATTTTTTCTGTGGTACTAATAATGGCGGCACTAGGAATGATCAGTCTGGCGATTCAGGATGCGACAAGTAAGGCGGCTAAGGAGGCTTTTTCGGGAGTAACCAATAGTTTTTCAATGGAAATTAATCGTCAGGTGAATCAAGGTACACCGCGGGGTGGTGGTAATGTGAGGGGAACTGATATTAAAAAAATTTCTGAGTCGTCGGAGATTGAATATACGGTAAAAAGAATTAATAGCGTGGCGGATTTGGTAGATAAGGATATTATCGAGACGCCAGAAACGTTGCGCGGAAGGTCGGCGGAACGCGCGAAGAATTTTAAGCGCGCAGTGATGCTAACTGGCGTGAACGATTCGGCCAGGGAAACCAAATTTGTTTCGGGGGCATATAAACTGGTTTCGGGTGAACATTTAAATTCGAATGATAAAAATCAAAT
>CALIXG010000060.1 GCA_938046495.1 uncultured Candidatus Saccharibacteria bacterium
AAGAGCTACCTTATTTTTATGCAAGATTTTGTTGCAAAGGTCCTGAGCTATTACGTACTATTGTAATTATGTTAAAATGTGATATAATATAGACATTATGCAACTTGGAATTGTCAAATATCTCAAAAATCTTTATCAAAATAAAGAAGAGCTGAAGCTTGTTGAGGTGACTTATGGTTTAGTCGCTCTCGTTTTCTTCTTACTCGCCGCTGTGGTTTCTCTGTTGGATCGCGCCCTCGGTGTCGCGCTCCTAATCATTCCGCTAATTAGCTTTATTGCGCTTGCTACTAATGTAGTGGTCTGGGCTCTATTAAAGCTCTTCCTCGAGTCGAAAATCAGTCAAAATCTCGAAAATGACGATCTCGGCTCTCTCGAAATTACCGATAACCAACCTCGTACTTATCGTAAGGTATTGACCGACGACGCTAATCAGCGCATTTTAGTCGAAAAACCAGTGGCTCGTACCAGAAAAACTACCACAAAAGCTACCGCAAAAACTACCGCGAAGACCAAATCCCAAAAATAAGACTCAAAAGAATATAAAATACAGCTAGAAAATGGCTGTATTTTTTTGACAAAATTCACGAATACAGGTATAATAACTAACGAGTTTCAAGCCAATTCTACTGCTGTAAAGAAAAGGCTCGCTTGAGGTTGTAAAATATCGTATTATAGCTATTCAAGCTGTGAAGTTTTATCTAGAGCTTCACCACTGATGAAGAATCAGATTTTTATCAATAACACAAGAGGAAACTAATGCCAACAATTAATCAGTTGATCCGTAAACCTCGTAAGGTTGCTGCTAGAAAGTCTAAGTCACCAGCCCTTGGTTCTATCGTCAACACTCTTAAAACTCGTTACTACAACCAAGCTTCACCTTTCAAGCGTGGTGTTTGTATCAAGGTTACTACCAAAACCCCAAAGAAACCTAACTCTGCTCTTCGTAAAGTCGCTCGTGTGCGTCTTACCAACGGCCAAGAAGTTTGGGCTTACATCGGCGGTGAAGGTCACAACCTTCAGGAACACGCTGTAGTACTCGTGCGTGGTGGTCGTGTACCTGATCTTCCAGGTGTCCGCTATCACATCGTTCGTGGTACTCTCGACCTTCAAGGTGTTAATGGTCGTAAGCAAGGCCGCTCTAAGTACGGCGCTAAGAAGGAGGGTAAGTAATTATGCCACGTAAAACTACCAAATCTCTCGAACGTAAAGTTCTTCCAGATCGCAAATATCAGTCAGTTCTCGTTCAACGTTTGATCAACAAGTCTATGCTTGATGGTAAAAAGCAAGCTTCCGAACGCGCAGTTTACGCTGCTATCGAAGGTGCTGCTAAGAAATTAAATTCTGAGAACCCAGTGGAAGTCCTCGAAAAAGCCGTCGCTAACGTTTCTCCAGATTTTGAAGTGAAGTCCCGCCGTGTTGGTGGCGCTAACTACCAAATCCCATTCCCAATTTCTGGTCACCGTCAAATGCACTTTGCCTTCTCTTGGCTCGTGCAATCAGCTCGTTCACGCAAGGGTATGCCATACTCACGTCGTCTCGAAGCTGAAATCGTTGACGCTTTCAATGGTGCTGGTGCTGCCTTCAAGAAAAAGGAAGACACTCACCGCATGGCCGAAGCCAACCGTGCTTTCGCCCACTTCGCTCGTGCTTAATTCACGAGTCCAAAAATACCATCTTTTCGAGGTGGTATTTTTTTGTTTGTCCGAACTCTCTTATGCTATAATAAAAGAAAAAAGGAGGAAAATGATTAAAATTGCAATCAATGGCTTTGGCCGTATTGGCCGAAATGCTCTTAAAATTGCTTTGATGCGACGCGATCTCGAAGTTGTAGCTATCAACGATTTGACCGACACCAAAACGCTCGCTTTTCTTCTCAAGCATGATTCCAGTTATGGTACTTACAGTCGTGAAGTGACTTTTGATGATCAAAATATTATCGTGGATGGCAAAAAAATCCGCGTATTCTCAGAAAAAGATCCAGCCAATCTCGCTTGGGGTGAATTAGGTGTCGATGTAGTGATTGAATCTACTGGCTTCTTCACTGACCCAGAAAAAGCCAAGGCTCATCTCGCGGCCGGCGCTCGTAAAGTAGTAATTTCCGCCCCAGCCAAGGGCGAAGGTGCTAAAACTATCGTGCTCGGCGTGAACGAAGGCGAAGTTACCAAGGAAGATAAGATTCTTTCCAACGCTTCCTGCACTACCAACTGTATCGCCCCTATTATGAAAGTGCTTGAAGATAATTTTGGCGTCAAGAAAGCTATGATGACCACGGTTCATTCTTATACTGGCTCTCAGCGTTTGCTCGATGCTCCAGCTAAGGATCTTCGTGAAGCCCGTTCTGCTGCTGAAAACATCGTACCAACTACCACGGGTGCTTCAAAGGCTGCGGCCTTGACTATTCCAAGTCTCAAGGGCAAGTTTAATGGTCTTTCCGTGCGTGTTCCGACCCCAGTAGTTTCACTTGCTGATATTACTGCCGTACTCTCTCGCACTACTACCAAGGAAGAACTTACTCAGCTTTTCGAAAAAGTTGCCAGCGAGCCATTCTACGAAGGTATTCTCGGCGTTTCCCATGAAGAATTAGTTTCATCCGATTATCGTGGTGATTCTCACTCTTGTATTGTCGATCTTCCACTCATCGATGTAGTGGACGGCGATTTGATCAAGATTGTGGCTTGGTATGACAACGAATGGGGCTATTCTAATCGTCTCGTCGAATTAACTGCTGATTTTGGAAAGGAATAAAATGCAACTCTACGTCGCCTCTGATCATCGTGGTTTTACTGTTAAGCAGCGTCTTCTGACTTTTTTGGCCGAATATCAAAATCAACATCCTGAAATGAATATTGAGGTAAAGGATCTTGGTCCACTCACGATTCAGCCTGGCGACGATTTTAATGATTCTGCAATTGCTGTCTCTCGTGCGGTGCGCGAAAATCCTACCGCGCGGGGCTTCCTCATCTGTGGTTCCGCTCATGGTATTTCGATTCAAGCCAACCGCTTCCGTGGCATTCGC
>CALIXG010000061.1 GCA_938046495.1 uncultured Candidatus Saccharibacteria bacterium
AGGTATTATATCATATTTTTATAAAAATTCAAAATTTTTGGCAAAAAGTGCCGGATAGAGGACAGGAACCAGGTAAATATGCAGAGCATTGGGAAGACCTGAGAAGAAGCAAACAGAGGCAGCATAAGCCAAAATCAGAGAGGCAAAATAGAGTTTGGCCGGAGCAATATTAGAGATTAAGCTGGTGAAGTTAGATTTTTTTATGGATTGCTTGGAGGATTGTTTAGAGGATTGTTTTATAGATTTTTGGCAAGAATAACAGAGGTAAATTACACAAGCGCCACTGCAAAAAATAATCAAGATACCGATAAAACCAGTCTCAACTAAAATGGCAACATATTGGTTTTGGGTAATTTCCTTAGTGGAACCAAGTTCTGGAAACATCTGATAGAGAGCAACGCCAGAGGAGCCCAGGCCAGAGCCGAAGAAGAATTGTTTTGGATGACTAGTGGCGAGCTGTAGGCCCATCTTCGAAAGCTTGACGCGAATATCGGTTGATTCTGCAATATAACCATCAAAAAGCGGTGTAGTCGAGGTGGAATTAGCACTAGAATTAGTACTAGCATTATCGTTAGGTGCGAGACTAGACGATTCATTAGAAGTGACTGAAGGATTTTTAGCTTCGGGAAGAAGAATCTTGATGCGGCCGAGCGTCATCTGACTAAGTGAACGACTAACTCCGCCCATAAACGTATCAGAGGTGGGGCCGAATTCCGACATTAAACCTTGAACAAGCGTAACAAAAATTAGAGGGAATAGAACTAGGGATATGAGTTTCGTAGCAATAAGGAGTCTATTTTTAGCATGAAATAATTCATAGAGAAAAATTACCGCGATGGCCAGGAAGAAGGAGTAGGTTGCTCCCCTTGAAAAAATTAAGAAAAGTGTTGAAATAATAAAGCCAGCCAAAGCGAGATAGAGAATTTTAGACTTGCGAGTTTGGTGGATTTTCGGATGAATTACTCGAAAGACCAAGAAGATAGCTGGGGCGAGTAAGAGGTTACCCATGAACTGTGGCTCAATGGCAAAACCATTGGGGTGAGGAAAACCAAAAGAGAGATTAGTACAACCAAGACAGAGTAGAATCTGGTCGCCCGGAATATTAAGAGTATTTAGGATAGCTTGTAGCCAACAGAAACCGGAAGCTAAGGCAGCACCCAGAAGAAAGGGTTTTTCGAGCGAGAGGGGCGTCTTTTTTAATATAATATTTTTATAAAAAGTCAAGAGGGAAAGATAGAGACACCAGATGATCCCAGCGGTCATAAGACCGCGAAATTTATTGGAACTCCAGAGAAGAGTGAGCGAAAAATAGAGTGGAATACTGCTCAAAATCAGGGGAATCTGCACGGGGACTTTAGTGAGTGGAGTTTTTTTCGTAATGAGATTACAGAGATCAATTAGGAGGACAGGTAGAGATAAAAAACCCATCAAAAGCAGCCATACCAGAGGTAGGGAAAACTCGTAATTAGATGACTCAGTAGAAAAAAGTGGAATGACTGGATAATAAGAGAAAAAGAGAATAATGGGCAAAATCCAAAAGAAGCGGCGGTGAAGAGGGAGAAGTTTTTGATTCAAGTTTTCAAGTTTGTTTTGGAGGTTGTCTAACATGGGTTTTCCCTGTACGTTAAGGTTTTATTTTGGTTCTTTTGGCGTTTTTTGGACTTTTTCGACAAATTGACGAATTTTTCTATGGAAATTTTCAGTACTAAACTTAGTGGTGGTGGCAGAAATTTCTTGAGGTGAAAGAAAAGAATTTGCGGATTTTGCTTCGAAATTTTTCAAGGTTTGAACAAGGGAATCGACGGATTGATCTTCAAAGAAGAGGCCGTTTTTGCCATTCTGAATGTAATCCATGGCGCCACCTTGCTTCAAAGCAATGACCGGACAGCCAGAAGCCAGAGCCTCGACTGGAGCAATACCGAAAGGTTCATTAGACGGAAAAACGAAGGCCTTGGCGTATTTAACAAATTCCTTGAGATCAGATTGAGGCAAAACATCGAAAAAGACCACATGCTTCGATCCGGCAGCTTGATTAACTAGTGATTCATGCGCCGCACCGTTACCGATGAGAACTAAATTAAGCTGAAGCTTCTTGCAAGCGGCAATGATTAAATCTAGACGCTTCCAATTGACTTGACGAGAAAAATTTAAATAAAAGCCTTCAACGAGGAAACTTTCTGGAAGTTTTTGTAAAATTTCTGGGAGTTCCCTAGCGGATTTTTCAGAGATAATTTGACTTTTATTATGTTTTATGTTGTTTTCTGCTTTTGCTTTCGTTTGCTTTTTCTTTGAATTATGTTGTGAGAATATTTGACAATTTGACTGAATTATTTCACGATATGGAGCGACGGCTTGGAAGTTTTCCACAGCTACAGGTGGATAAATAATCGTGCTTTCCCTTTCGTAAAATTGTTTAATTTCCTGCTCAGCAAAATGCGAGATAGTCAGATAGTAATCTGGACGCTCAGCGGCTTCGAGATCTTTTTTGCGTAGATTTTTTACCATCAGGCGAAAAACTGGGCGGACTAGAAAATTCAATTTACCGAAACCAGGGTCCTCGAGGTATTCCCTGTATTTCCCCCAATAATACTGGGTCGGGACGTGACAATAACAGATATGGACACCGGGTTTGGTTTTAACAAACTTAGCATCGCAACCAGAAACCGAGATCACCAAATCATAGACAGTGAGGTCGAGATGTTTGAAATAATTCTGACGTAAAGGGGCGATAAATTTTCGGAGACAGGCTGGCAGGAGATTTAGCCAACCAGTTTTAACCTCGGCATCAAGGAACCAGTTAATCTGTTTCGGGCGATATTGAGAGGTATAGATAGGAGCATCTGGATAAATACGGTGTAACTCCCTCAGAACTTGCTCGGCACCACCGACCACGGTGAGCCAATCACAAACCAGGGCGATTTTTGGTTCGCCGGTTTTCAACTTAGCGGCTTTTGTATTGGTGGTTTTAGACTCAACCATTTTCGACTTGGTGGTTTTCGATTCAGCCATTTATTTGGCACCTTTTTGGAAGATTACGGCGCGAATGGTTTGAAGCATAATCTGTAAATCGAAGAGTACCGACCAGTTTTGGATATAATAAAGATCTAAGGAGCGTCTTTCATCAAAGCTAATATCACGACGACCAGAGACCTGGGCTAGACCAGTGAGCCCAGACTTAACCGTAAGAAGAAGCGAGCGGTCACCGTAATTACGTAACTCTCCTGGAACAAGCGCACGTGGACCAACGAGAGAAATATCGCCGCGTAAAACATTAAATAACTGAGGCAATTCATCGAGCGAGGTGGCGCGTAAAAATTTGCCAATGCGCGTAATACGAGGATCGCAGGCTAAGAAATCACCATTTTTTCGATATTGATGAGAAAGCTCAGTGGCGGAAGTGATCTTCCCTTCTTTCTCCATTTTGGCGAAGGCTTCTTCTGGGGTCATGCCAGAGTAGGCGGTTTTCATACTGCGGAATTTAAGAATCTTGAATTTGCGATTGTATTGTGTGAGGCGGTATTCACTGTAGATAGTTTTCGATTTCGGATCGGAAATTTTAAGACAAAGCCAGATAATTAGCATCGGAATAAAGGCTAAAATAATACCAATAAGACTAAAAATAATATCCATGAAGCGCTTAATAATGCGGGCGTTACCCACAAGTGGTGTAACCTTAACCAAAATAGCCGGTGTACTACCAATAAGCTCAAGTTGACCCATGTGTTGGGAAAGCGCAGCTTCAGATGGAATGAAATAATAGAGGAGATGATGATTAATCGATTGACGATAAACATATTCAGTCTGACGTTCGTCGGTTTGAAAAATCACATCAACTGTCTGGTCTTTTAGGGCGTCCTTCAGAGAAGAATATTGAAAATGGCGGAGTTCTTTCGGAATATATTTACTTCCAGCCACTACGCCGACTAGACGGTAACCATCCTCGGGATAGGCCAAGATTTGATTAATTAGGTAAGTGGTATTTTTTGAATTACCGACGATAATAGCCCGCTTGATACCGATTTTTTGCAACATAAAACGTTTGCGGAAGAATTTTAAAATTATTCGCATAAAGAGGAGCGAAATAAAGCAAGTAAAGACCGCATAAACCGCAATTAAACGGACGGGAAAGAGATTTTCTTGAATAAAAAAATCTAAGGTAATAATACCCATGATACCCACCACTGAGGCAACAAAGAGACGGTAAAGTTCACTCCATCTGGATTTGGCAAAAATTACATCCTTACGATAAAGCCCCATCACAAAGAGCATAATAATCCAAAGCGGCACCAAGAAAATAAGCGGCAAAATAAATTCCATAGAAGTGATTTCAAAATAATATGGGCGAGTGTCGAGCTTAGTGCGAATCATATAGGCAAAAGCAAAAGAAGCGATAATCGCAATAATGTCGCCTAAGATGAGAAATAAACGAAAAATAAAATCGGAATTTTTCTTCATTAGTCTTATTTTAACCCAAGAGAAAACTTTTTTGAAGAGAGAGAAAAAACTATGCAGATTGGCTGCATAGTTTATTTTCGAGTGAGGTGGGTCTTAAATTTGTTTATTCGACGGTAACCGACTTAGCAAGATTACGTGGCTGGTCGACATTATTACCACGATAGACTGCCAGATAGTAGGCGAACATTTGGCTTAAGAGATTAAAGAGAAGCGGAGTGAGTAATTGAAGTTTGGTGTCAATTTTTACTACGCCTTCCACTGGTAGATCCACCTCAGTATCAGAAAAGACAATCACATGGCCACCGCGCGCCAAGACTTCCTGGATGCCGGAAACGGATTTTTCAAACAAGAAGCCAGATTGCAACATCACAACTTCGAAGAAACGGTCATCAATCAAGGCGATTGGGCCGTGTTTTAATTCACCAGTCGGATAACCATTAGCATCGATATAGGAAATTTCCTTGAGCTTCAGAGCGCCTTCGAGAGCGATAGGATAATTCACATCACGGCCGAGATAAATCGCGTGCTCGTAATTGGTGTAATTCTTGGCGAGTTTAGAAATTTCCTCCTGCTTCTCGTGTAAAATACGCTTGATTTCCTCTGGCAGAAGATTAATTTCGTCAACCAAGGCGGCGACTTGTCGAGCATTCACACCCTTAGCTTCAGCAATGGTGAGACCAAACATCAAAATCGCAATCACCTGAGAAGTATAAGCCTTGGTACTGGCGACGGAGATTTCCGGACCAGCATGGACATAAGTGCCACCATCAACTTCACGCGCAATAGTCGAACCGATAGCATTGACGATGCCGATAGTTTTGGTACCCTGAGATTTAATTTCACGAAGACAAGCTAGAGTATCAGCGGTTTCACCAGACTGGGAAATAATGAGAGCCACCGAGTGATCTGGAATATAAGCATGGCGGTAACGATATTCGGAAGCGATTACTGGCTCAATAGTGACACCTGGAAGAACTTGCTCAATGAGATAAGCGGCAGTATTAGCAGCATAATAAGCGGTGCCACAACCAACCAGGATGATGTGCTTAATTTCTTTTAATTCTTTGACGGAAAGATTTGGGCCACCGAGATGAACAGTATGTTCTTTCGCGTTAATACGTCCGCGCAAAGTTTCTTTCAAACTGTCTGGTTGCTCCATAATTTCTTTGAGCAAGAAATGATCATAGCCGCCTTTTTGAATAGCCGAGAGATCGGTGAGAATTTTTTCAACTTTCACGGAAACCGGCTGAAGGTCGAGGGTTTTAACTTCGACATGATCTTTAGAAATGAGGGCGACTTCACCGTCATTAAGATAAATTGCGTTCTTGGTATTGCCGATAAGAGCTGAAGCATCTGAGGCGATGAGGGTTTCATGCTCACCTACGCCAATGACAAGAGGCGAACCAGAGCGAGCGACCACGAGATGTTCAGTATCATCTACAGACATTACGGCAATACCATAGGTACCAGAAACGAGTTTGAGTGCCTGAGTTACAGAGTCGAGTAAATTATGCGATTCCTGATAAAAACTATCGATGAGAGCCGCAAGTACTTCAGTATCAGTCTCGGACTTAAATTGATATTTTTCAGAGAGCCCTTTTTTCAAGGCTTTATAATTTTCGATAATACCGTTATGAACCAAGAAAATGCTGCCGACGTGATGTGGATGCGCGTTAGTCTCAGATGGATTACCATGAGTAGCCCAACGAGTATGGCCGATACCAATATGGTCAGACGTATAATGATCTTTAATTTTAGCTTCTAGATTGACGATCTTACCAACCGCACGTAGTAACGTAGGTTTTTGGTTTTGATCAAGAGTTGCCACACCGGCTGAATCATAACCACGATATTCTAGGCGCTTAAGGCCTGAGAGTAAAAATTCTTGAGCGTTATTTTTTCCAACATATCCGACAATTCCACACATATAACCTCCTTTTTTTCGATTATAACAGAAAAAACATCGCATGAGCGATGTTTTATGAGAGATAGGCGAGTGATTCAATGATTTTAATGACACTAGGGTCCACTGGTTTCATGGGACCAACTCGCACTGGTAGATTTTCGGAAAGATTATTGAATGATGATTTTGCTAATTTTGGCTGAGAATTTTTCTGAGAAAAGAGCCTTCGAATAGTTTGACAGACCGGTCGATATTGAAGACCGTCAGTTAAACGATAACTCTTTTCCATGGGAATACGACGAGCCAAAAGCATTGACTTAATATCTGACTCCAGACTAGTAGCCTGAATCAAAAAATATTTTAGCTGCCGAGCTAATTCCTGCCGAGCCTGATCAAGATCGTCCATTTGCTGACGATTTTGCTGAGGCAATTCCGTATGGGATAATTTCTTCTCCTCATTTCGGATTAAGTATTGCTCATAAAAAGCATATAGTTCAGAAAGTAAGCGTGCACTCTGGGTAAGATTCTCGTAAATAGCCGAGAAATTAGTCTCCTGACTGAGCGGGCGCGTAAGTTCATGACAGCTCGCGTGATAAAAAGCCAATTGATTAAAAATCCGATGACGTTCTTCAGAGGAAAAAAGTTTCTCCTCATTACACCGACGCGGATCCAGTGCAATTCCCTGCGACTGCAGCAAAGCATTATCGATAGTTTGAAGTAATTTATAATGTAAACGGTGAACTTTTTCCGCTTGCGCTAAATAAGATTCTTCCAAATAAACGACAACTTCACGATCTAAAATAATCATTAGTTTCCCCCTTTCATATTTTCCAAAAACTAGTAATGTACTAACAAGTCTTTTTTATTATAAGACAGGGGTAGACATTTGCCAAACAAAAGCGTTATGATGGTTTTAATAATTTTATGAAAATTTATTTAATTCGTCATGGAGAAAGTTTGGCTAATCTAGGTTTAGTATCAGCGGATTTTTCTATGGATAATCAAAATAGTTTATCCCAAAAAGGTGAAAATCAGATACGGGCAATTATACCAGCCTTCCAGAATTGTAATATCGTGCGGATTTTTTCGTCACCAATGAAACGAGCCATAGACAGTGCAAAAATATTACAATCTGGCCTGGCTAATAAACCAAAAATTATAATTGATAATCGTCTAAAGGAAATCGACTACGGGATTTATACTGATGATCGAGATAATCCTGAGATGCAAAATATCGCCAAGAGACAAATTGCTGGCGATCAAGAAATTCGCTTTGGCGGTGGAGAAAATATGCGTGAAATTCTGGGGAGGTTTTTAGATTTCTTAGTTGATACTTATAAGAAAAATCAAAATGGCGAAATTGTTATTTTTTCTCATGGTCGTTTAATTTCAATTGTGAGTAAAAAAATTGAAGAGCTTTGCCAGAAAAAAAATAGAAAATCCCAAATAAATAACGCTTCAATAATTGAAGTTGAATTAAATAATAATAATATTAATTTATTAAAAACTTATTTAAATACCTTAAAAAGTCAATTTTGAAATTGTTTTTTCATGATGTTTATGGTAAAATTTTGGTAGTTAATTAAACAGTTAAATATTAAAAGAGAGGTGGGTATGGATCTGGCATCAGGGACAGATAATGGCAATAACGCCGACCTAAATCAAATACAAAATCAATTCGGCATCCCTCCGATGCCACCAGCTGATAGCGCAATGCCGGCTTTTGACCCTAGCGCAACATTTGGCGTGCCAACAGAAACTATTACTGGTAATAGTGCTAATTCTGCCCCAACTTTCGAAAATAATGGAGCCTCACAAGTCATGCAAGATTTAACTAACCAAGGTCCAGCCCCAATTTTGGAGCCAACCGAAAATACTAATGCGGAAAATACTTTCGCCGCCCCGGCTATGGATTTAAGCAATCTAGGTGCCGAAACCCCAGCAGATAAACCAGCAGAAGTAGCTACCGAAGTAAATACCGAAGCTGCAGCGCCAGTAATCAATCTCGAGACTGCCGCTCCAGCAACTCCTGAAGCTGTGACTGAAGACAGTAAATTGGAAGACGTAAAGAAGCAAATGTTGCAGGATCTTTATCCATTGATGGATAAGATTAAAATCAATCCTGATCAAAAATTCAAGGTTTATAAGCAAATGATTGAATCGACTGGTGACAAAGAAATGATTACTGCCGCCTACGATACCGCTAAAAGCTTAACCGATGAAACCGAGCGCGCCGAAGCATTGCTCTATCTCATCGAAAAAGCTGACAATTAATAGAAAGACCCACTTACTTTTTTAAAACACGCTCTAGGCCGCTTGGCCAAGCTTATAGTTTTAAAAATAACAAGTGGGTCTTTTCTATCTAATGAATAATAAAAAAAGGAGGCTAACGCCTCCATTTTTTTATTTAATACATACCTCCGCCCATGGCTTCTGGTTCGGATTTTTCTGGAATGTCGACAATGAGTGCACCCATA
The DNA here is from genome assembly GCA_938046495.1 of uncultured Candidatus Saccharibacteria bacterium. GTDB lineage: Bacteria > Patescibacteriota > Saccharimonadia > Saccharimonadales > Saccharimonadaceae > Nanosyncoccus. The sequence goes on from CALIXG010000061.1 coordinate 8,836, forward strand.
GTAATAGCAGTAGCCGAGATACTAATGGCATTCTGGACAGCTTCACGAGTGACACGAGCTGGATCGATTACGCCGGCCTTCTTTAGGTCCTGCAAGCCTTTTTCTGGTTGCATAACATTAATACCAAAACCTGGTTTAGCTTTTTCAACTTCGGAAAGCAGAGCCTGAGAATTCAAACCGGCATTTTCGGTGATGTGAATAAATGGAGCCTTGAGGGCATTTTTTACGATCTTAGCACCGAGATCAGAATCGTCTAAGGTGTTAGCGAGATTAACCAAAGTGACACCACCACCAGCCACGATCCCCTCGTCCAGAGCAGCCTTCGTGGCAGCCACGGCGTCATCGACACGATACTTTTTCTCGTCGATTTCAGTTTCGGTTGCACCACCAACTTTAATCACAGCAACCTTGCCGAGAAGAGCAGCGGCGCGCTTGTTAAATTGTTCACGATCATAATCAGAAGTAGCGAGATTAGCTTGAGATTTAATCAACTCAATACGAGCCTTAACTTCTTTAGTATCGCCGTTACCACTGATGATGGTCGATTCATCCTTAGTAGCGATAATTTTCTTCGCAGAACCTAAGAGATCAAGATCAGCGTCTTCGAGCTTCATGCCACGTTCCTCGGAGATAACAGTGGTACCCGTGAGGACAGCGATGTCTTCTAAGATTTCCTTACGGCGGTCACCAAAGGCAGGAGCTTTCAAGACGAGAGTGTTGAAGACGCCCTTAAGTTTATTCAAGACGAGGAGTGAGAGAGCTTCCCCGCTAACTTCTTCGGCAATAATCACAAGGTCTTTGCGACCAGATTGCATGACTTTTTCGAGAATTGGCAGAATTTCGTTATTAGTAGAGATTTTCTTATCAGTAACGAGGATGAGCGGCTTATCAAAAATCGCTTCTTGACGATTCACATCGGTGACGAAGAATGGAGAGCTGTAACCCTTGTCATAGCTGAAACCTTCGACGATTTCCTGCTCCATTTCGAGACCTTGACCTGGCTCGACAGTCACCACGCCGTCTTTACCGATTTTAGAAATCACACCAGCAATCAATTCACCGATGGCGGCATCACCAGCTGAAATAGTGGCAACTTCGGTGATTTTCTTACTATCACCGGTGATTTGCTCGGCAGACTGATTAATTTTCCCGACAATTTCAGCACCAGCTTTTTCAATGCCAGCACGCAGTTCCATCGGATTTACACCGGCAGTAATTAGCTTATTGGCTTCACTCAAAATATTATAAGTTAAAACCGTAACGGTGGTAGTACCATCACCGGCAACTTTATTTAGTTTCTGAGCCGCGGACTTGATTAGCTTAGCGCCGACCTGCTCGCCAAGATTAGCTTCGGTACTGCCAAGATCGACAGCTTCAGCGACAGTGACACCGTCATGGGTAATGGTTGGATTGCCGTAAGACTTTTCAATGACGACGTTTTGACCTTTAGGACCAAAAGTCACTTTCACGGCGTCATAAAGTTGCTTGGCACCGCTCAAGATTTTTTCACGAGATTCTTGTGCATAAAAAATTTTCTTAGCCATAATTCTCCTTATTTAATAATTGCTAAAATATCTTCTTCACGAACGATGAGATATTCTTGAGATTCAAATTTTACATCGGTAGTAGAGTATTCTTTGAAAATAATTTTGTCGCCGGCTTTGACGTTTTTGACATCTGGACCAACGGATTCAACGATGGCGTAGGCTGGTTTTTCATTTTGATTACCAGCGAGAAGAATTCCAGATGCAGTTTTTTCAGCAGGCTCTGCTTTTTTTGCAACGACACGGTCACTTAATGGATGTAGTATCATGTTCCTCCTGTTTGATGGTTATATATCTATTGTAGTCGAAAAATTAGCACTGTCAAGCTTTGAGTGCTAATTATCGCAAAAATCTGGTGTGGTATAATTTAACAAAGAGGTATTATGAAAATTAAAACATTTTTGATGGATAATTTACCGGATTATAACCGCCTAGTGATCCCCTACCATCTAGGTAAGGCAATGTGGGCAGGACAAAAATATCATTTTCCGGGTAAAAAAATGCGCGTAATCGCGGTGACAGGAACGAATGGTAAGACTTCCACCTGTTTTTTGATTTGGAAGATGCTAAATCATGCAGGCTATAAAACCGGTTTAATGACCACGGTGGCTTGGGGGGTGGATAAACTGGAAGAACAGATTGAGCACATGACCACCGTGGATGCGGAAACGTTAAATTATCGCATGAATGAGATTGAAAAACAGGGGGCAGAATTCTTAGTACTGGAAGTCACATCGCACGCTTTAGCGCAACATCGAATTTTCGGGGTGCCAATTGAAATTGCGGTGGAGACCAATGTGACCCACGAACACCTTGATTACCATAAAACTTTCGAAAATTATCGCTCTACAAAAGCAAAATTATTCAAAATGGCCAAGGCTGGTGTGATTAATGAAGACGATGGATCATGGCTATACTTCGCCACCAAAGTTTCAAATTATATCACATATGGTATAAAGCACGGAATGTTACAAGCAGAGGAAGTGGAAGAATCAGCCAGTGGCGTGAAATATATCGTGAATCCAAACACGCGTGGGATTAATCATCAATGGAAGAATACCACGAAATTACCTCGCTTTAAGATTGAAACCCAGATTCCTGGAACTTTCACAGTTTATAATTCCCTAGCCGCTACGGCAGTGGGATTAATTCTCGGACTTTCAGAAGAGCAAATTCATGATGGTATATACAGCTTAGAGTCAGTCGAAGGACGAATGAATCGTATCGATGAGGGGCAAGATTTTACTGCAATTGTGGATTATGCACACACGCCGGATGCATTCTTAAAAGTCTTCGAAGCAATTAAGTCTGCACGGACGGAGAAAACTAAGGTAATTTCCCTGTTTGGTGGAGCGGGGCGACGCGACGAATCGACACGAGAAGAGCGGGGTGAGATTGGCGCAAAAAATAGTGACTATATCGTGGTAACCGAAGACGATTCGCGCGATGAAGATCCGCAGATGATTATGGAAGAATTTGCAAAAGGCGCCGAAAAGCAGGGCTTTATGCGCGAGAAAAATCTCTTCCTGATTCAGGATCGTAAAGAAGCTATTCGTAAAGCTTTGAGCCTAGCCAAAAAGAATGATATTGTATTAGTGCTGGGTAAAGGTCACGAAAAAACTATCCTGAGAGGAGACAAGGCGGTGCCTTTCGAAGACATCAAGGTAACGAGTGAACTACTAAAAGAAATGCAAAAGTAGCAAGTAGTAAAAAAAATAGACACCGTGAAGGTGTCTATTTGATTATTCAGTTTCTTCCTGATTAACTTCGAAATCAGCAATACCATTGATGATGTGCTCTTTTGAAAGATTGAGCGCTTGGCCGATAGTAGCGGCACAGGCCATGTAGGAAATATTCGGTTCCCCAGTGAGGAAGGAGGCAACATTGAAGCGATAACCGTGATAGTTTAATTCAGCTTCCGAACCCTTCTTATAAAGCTTACTATTTTCAATACGCAAATCTGAATTATAGTCTGTACCGTAAGTTAAGGTATTGGTCACGCCCTTAAATACGGCAAAATCAAGATAATGGCGGTCGTCACGATTAAGCACGACTGAATCTGGATTCATGGAGAATAAAGTATTTTCGGCTTCGAGATATTCCTCAGCAGTGAGATCAGAAAGACTAGCTGGAACAAAATCCGTCAAAGCAGCGACCTGAATTGGCATCTTATAAAAGACATCCTTGCGCAAAGAATGAGCTGGTGCCGTTAAAACCAAATAATCAACGTCAGCTTTCCAGGCGTCCTTAATAAATTTATAGAGATTACCAACCTTAATTTCTTCATCGGAGGCTAAGATTGCTGGACGAAAACCAGCCTGCTTCAACATGTAGTAAACATAATAAGCGGTCACAGTTTTACCAGTAGTGCCAGTGACACAAATAATTTTAAGGTCCTTCAAAATTTTTTCGTAATAGTGCGCGAGAAGTCTAACCTTGAGACTCTTCGGACGGGATTTGAGATTTGCTGCATTGTCCATATCTTAAATATACCACAGTTCGGGGCAAAAAATAAAACCAGAGATGAATTCTGGTTTTATTTATTCAGTTTATTTTAGCGCCAAAGTGAATCTAGGGTATTCAAGCTATCCACGATACTATTAGTGCTACTTTTAATCAAAGAAGCGCTGATCAAAGTGATAGCAAGGGCGATAATCGCAGCAACGATAATATTAACGATTACCTTCTTATCATCCTTAAGCTCAAGCTCTTGGCTCATAGCTTCGTAAACTACGAGACCAGAGAAAATCATACCAGCATAGCCAATAGCACCAGCAATTGGAGCGGAGACATTCAAGATAAGTGGTGAAATTAGACTGGCGGTAAGAATCCAAGCAAAGGAAGCCACGGAAACAATAGTAACCAAGCGGAAGTAATTCAATTGATTTTTCTTCATAATAAGACCAGCGAGGTAGTAAATACCAGCAATGGCAGCAATAGTGGCTAAAACAATCAAGAAATTACCGATGGTGTTTTGGAACCAATCGAATTTATTTAAGAGACTAAAGTCAAGACCGGCTTTCTTAGTACCAAAAAGTGAAGCTGGACGAGAAACTGTTCTGAAAATAGCAAAAATTAAATTAAAGACCGTGTAGGTACCGGCAGCAATGACTGGAAGGAGCCAGCTATTATTAAAATCAGAATAGCCTGCGATTCCCTTCTTGACACCAGTGACTGGGTTCTTAAAAACCGAGAGAATAAAAGAAACGGCTGGAATCTTTTTAAATTTCTCGAAGTTTTCATTAATTTTTTCTTTGGCAGCACTCGCAGTGTTTTTGACTGAAGTGGTTTCTTTGGTGCTTACAGGAGCTTTTTCCGAAGCGGTTTTTTCCATAGAAATCCTTTCTGAATAATTAAATATGTTTTAAGTATAACACAATCAAAATAGAGGTGAAACAAAAATCGGCTAGTGGTTAGCCGATTAGTTTTAGAGATTTAAGAATTTAAGTTGAAGAGCTTGAGATAAGCTTCGGTAACTTTGGCTGGCTCACCCTCTTCGATAATTTTACCTTTTTCAATGAGAATAGCACGGTCACAATAAGCCATCACATTTTCCATAGAATGTGTCACCAAAATCACGGTTTGCTTGCCATGAAGTGAGGCGAAATAATCATTACATTTCTTCTGGAAGGCAGCGTCACCGACAGCGAGCACCTCATCGAGAATCAAAATATCGCCACGGGCACGAATCGCGATGGAAAAGGCGAGACGCACTTGCATACCAGAAGAATAATTTTTTAATTTCTGGTCCATAAATTCTGGAAGTTCGGCAAAATTCACAATGTCATCATACATGGCATCCATTTCTTGATTGGAAAAACCAAGCATGGCGCCATTAAGATAGACATTTTCACGACCAGTGAGTTCAGGATTAAAACCGACACCGAGTTCGATAAATGGTACAAGTGAACCATCAATTTCAATCTTACCCTTGGTAGGGGTGTAAATCTGGGAAAGTAACTTCAAGAGAGTAGATTTACCAGAACCATTACGGCCAACGATACCGAGAAATTCACCATCATAAACCTTGAAACTAACATCGTTTAGAACTTGTTGTTCAGTGTAACCTTTGATGCCGCGAAGACGATTAAAAATCACTTGCTTCAAGCCAAAAGAGCGCTCGGTAGGAAGTTTAAAAGTTTTGGAAAGATGCGAAACGGTGATGGCTACTTTACGTTCTTGTGTTTTTTCGGCGGCTTTTTCAGTAGACTTTTGAATAGATTTTTGAGTTTTCGACATTAGGCCTCCTCCGCAAAATATTTAGAGTGTTTTCGGAAATAGATACTACCGATAGTTAGAACAAATAAGGTGATAAAGACTGGCAAAAAGCGCAAGAAAATATTATCAATATAATTCCAAACGGTGATGGATTGATCAGTAATTAAAAGATATCTAGCGTCCTGAATCACCTGGGCGATAGGATTGAGAAGTAAAACCTTGGCAGCTACAGCGCTACTAGCGGAAACCATGGTGATCGGATAAATAATCGGCACTGCATAGAAGAGCGCCTGCATCAAGACTTCCCAAATGGAAGAAATATCGCGATATTTAACATTGATGGAACCGAGGAAAAAAGCAATCCCGAGACTAAGTAGATAAAGTTCCAGAATTACTAATGGCGCAAGAAGCCAAGTGAAGGAAGGTGTAACGCCATTGAGCAAGGCAAAAACGATAATCACACAGAGATTAATTAAGAAATTAATTAAGGCAGTGATGGTAGACGAAACGACGATAATCCACTTGGGAAAACTAATTTTGCGAAGTAGGTCACTCCGGCCGACGATAGCCTGAATACCTTGACTAGTACATTCCGAAAAGAAACTCCAGAAAACCGTACCGGTCATCAGATAGACGGAATAATGTGGAATATCTCCACCCATTTTCAAAATTTTAGCAAAAACGGTATATAAAATGGCAAATAAAAGCATTGGACGAAGGACGGCCCAAAGATAACCGAGGACGGAACCTTGATAGCGGATTTTAAAGTCGGTCTTGACTAATTCCTTCAGAAGAATGCTATTTTTACGGCTCCAAATTTTTGGAATATTCATAAATAAATTATATCATATGCGAGTTTTGACAAGGGTGCATGTTATAATTAAAACAAATGAAACCATTAATTTCTGTAATTATTCCAATCTATAACACGGGCGATTCGGCAGTAAAATTGTTGAATAAATTAACCAAGCAAAGTTACGAAAATCTAGAAATCATTTGTGTGGACGACGGATCGAAGGACGGTAGTTTTGATTTGGTCGCGGAATTCATTAGGCAGAGTAAACTTAAAAATAAAAATCTTAATATGACGATTCTGTGTCAAAAAAATCAGGGTGCAGCAGGTGCGAGAAATTTGGGACTAAAAAAAGCTTCAGGTGAATACATAACTTTTATTGATTCAGATGATGAAGTGAAGAAAACTCATATCGAAGATTTATTGAAGAGTCTAGAGAAAGATCCGAGAAATGCGCTTTCGGTCTGTGGCTACGTTTATCGTCGTTTGAGAATGCAGACGGAAAAAAATTTCTTTACTAACGAAATTTGGACAGGGCTGGAAGAGGTGAATTTTCGTGCTTATATTTTAAGTCTGCTAGCGAGTGATGGCCGGATGTATGCGGCGATTAATAAAATGTTCCGACTTTCGGTGATTAAAAAAGCAAAAGTAGAATTTCCGGTGGGTTGGGATTTTGCAGAAGACACGATGTTTGTTTTACGATATTTGAAGGCGGCGGAAGAAGCTGGCTTTAATCGTATCGGTATGGTTCTAAAAGCCAATTATATTTATAACTACGGTACTGAAACAAGCACGGTGGCAAGTTCATCGATGAAATTTAATAACTGGCAGAAATCTTTCCAGAATATTACAAAATGGGCGGAAGATAAAAATGATTCGACAGAAATTAAGAACTTAAAACAAAAATGGCTGAAAAAACTATATTTACGTTTTAAGATTTCTCATGCTTTAGCGGTGGCGCGAAGTGCGATGCCACTGACAAAAAAATGGAAGTACCTAAATCCCTTAGTACTTCCCCTGGCGAGTCTGGCCGCGAAAATTCGCAAATAAGTTTATTTAAATTTAATTTTGGGAAGAATGCGTGGAGTGCGTTTGGCGTATTCTAAATATTCTTTCCCAAATTTTCTAGCCAACCATTTTTCTTCCGTAATTTGCATAAAAACTACGAGATATAAATAAAAGAAAAGAATAAATCCGAGCATAAATAAATTATGAGCGGTAATTAAAATTCCACTAAAAATAAAGAAAAAAGCCGTGTAAATCGGGTGACGTGTGACGGAATAAATTCCAGTGGTGACGAGTTTACCAGATTGAATTTCGTGGGCGATATTTTGAATTAATACGGCATAAATCCAGAAAAAGATACCCGTAAAAATTAAGATAATTCCAAAAATTTGAAAAACTAGATCAAAAGAGGTAATTTCGCCAGCCTGAAAAAACCCCTGCCGTTTTAAGTGAAAAGCCAGTACGGTAATTAAACTACAAGTGATTACATAGATTGGCCCTACACCGAAAACTGGCAAGGATGATTTTTTCATAAGACTCCTTTATTTGGCGGAATCGAGGAAGTTAATCGTATCGCGCATCGCGTCCTCAATAGTGTGCGTAGTTTCCCAGTTCAATTCCCTCTTGGCTTTAGAAGGATCAGCAAAGATTTCAGCAAGATCACCTGGACGACGTTCAGCAAAATGGTGTGGCAAGGCGGCATGATTGGCTTCTTCGAAAGCATGCATGATTTCAAGTACGGAAGTGCCGCGACCAGAACCGAGATTATAAATGGAAGTACCAGTCTTTTCGAAAGCTTGCATAGATTTCAAATGACCAAGAGCGAGATCGACGACATGAATGTAATCACGAATACAAGTACCATCACGAGTATCATAATCATTGCCGTAGATGGCGAGTTCTTTAATTTCGCCACTTCTCACTTTCATGACGATTGGCATGAGATTGTTTGGAATACCGTTTGGATCTTCACCAAGTAGACCAGATTCGTGAGCACCAACTGGATTGAAGTAGCGCAAGATTACTACAGACATTTCTGGGCGAGCCACCGCTTCAGCTTCCAGGATTTTCTCAATCACGTGTTTGGTTTCACCGTATGGGTTAGTAATAGCGACACCAGTAACGAGATCTTCGCTAAGCTTGCCGGAATTCTTCGCGCCATAAACGGTAGCGGAAGAACTGAAGATAATTTTATTAACCTTAAATTCGGCCATACATTTCAAAAGATTGACGGTACCCTGAACGTTGGTTTCGTAATATTCGAGGGGTTTTTCGATAGATTCAGCGACTGCTTTGAGGCCAGCAAAATGAATGACAGCTTCAAAATCGTGAGACTGAAAAAGTTCACGCATCCCAGCGAGATCTAAAATATCAATTTTGTGAAATTCCGGCTTAGTGCCAGTGAGAGTGGCGATTTTATCTAAAACTTCGATTTTACTATTAAATAAATTATCGATAATTGTAACTTCGTGACCAGCCTTAATTAATTCTACGACAGTATGTGAACCAATGTAGCCAGTACCTCCAGTAACGAGAATTTTCATGTGGGTTGACTCCTTTTTATTAATTATAACCCCTCAGAGTGATTTTTCGAAAAATTTGATAGAGGATACCACGAGGACTATGAATTAATTTCAAATAAACACGAAGTTTTTTGGTGAGATAAGGATTTTTGAATTGAGAGCTGGCGAGTTTTCTGGTTTTCATCAAATATACATCGTAATATGATTTATTAATTTGGCGACTTATCGCATGATCTAAAAAAGCAAAATAAGCTAATAATGATGCCACTTCGGCGGATAGTTTCAAGTCTGGATCTTGCAGATATTGACCTGCTTCGATTGCCATTTGTTCTTTAACTTGAAGGCGTTTTAGAGTTTTTTCCTTGGAATAGAGATTTTTAGTAATTTCTGAATGTGTGCGCTGATAAATATATAATACATCGGAAATATAGAAAACTTTTTGCGCATGAGAAAATAGCTTATACGTAGTGAGATTATCTTCGTGAATTTGCCCAGCTGGATATTCAATATGATTGTTACTAAATAACTTTTTTCGATAAAGTTTATTCCAAGCTAAAATATTGAAGTCCTGTTGCTTAATTAAGAGGTCTTTGGTAGCTTGAGCACCTGTGATTTTCTGAGATTTCAAGACGTGATTGATTTCAGAATTTTCGAATTTTTCTTGATAACCACAAACCGTAATATCTATATTTGAATCTTCAAAAAACGGTGCCGCTAATTTTTCTAAATAATCCGATTTTACCGAGTCATCACTATCAATAAAACAAACTAGTTCGCCGTTCGCTAGATTAAGACCCTGATTACGAGCGGCAGAAAGTCCACCATTTTTTTGAGAAAAGATTCGAATTTTAGGGTTAGATTCATATTCATTTAATATCTTTTCAGTCTGATCAGTAGACCCGTCATTAATTACAATAATCTCAAAATTGGAATACGTTTGATTAATTAAAGAATCCAGACAAGTTTTAATGTATTTTTCAACATTGTAAGCCGGAACAATAACAGAAATAAGTGGGGTGCTATTCATTTATTTAACCTTTTCATTAAGTAGTGGAATGAGTTTTTCGTGTATGATTTTTTCATAATCAAATTCCTGAAGATATTTTAATCGCGACTGATAACCAAATTTTTCCACTAATTTTGGATTTGATAATAATTTTTCTATAGCCTGGGCTAACGCGTCAGAATCTTTAGCTGGAATAAGTAGACCATTTCTTTGATCTTCGACAACTTCCGGATTACCATCAATATTAGTGGCAATGATAGCCTTACCAAGCATCGTGGCATCAATAAGTGAAAGACTAAGACCTTCGATATGAGATGGGAGAATAAAGATTTCCGCTTCAGAAATTTTCTTTAATGGTTCATCGGTAAAACCGTGATAAATAATTTGGGAACTAGAATGCTTTTGACAAAAATCAGATAGCGGACCAGTCCCATAGATATGTAGTTTAGCTTCAGGAAATTTTCCAGCGACTTGTGAAAATCCGGTAATTAATTCCCTAATTCCCTTATATTCTTCTAGTCTTCCAAGATAGATTAAAGAATGTGGAGATGGTTTTATTGCTTCAAATTCCGCATATCGATCAATGGCGCCATTTTTTATAGTAATCAGATTTTTTAAATTCTTAATGTTAGTGCGAGAAATTAACTCTTCAAAATATTTTCGCTCGTAATCAGAAATAAAGATAATTTTTTCGACATTTTTGGCAATTCGGAGAATTTTTTTACCAATATAATTTTTATATTTTTGATCAACATTTTGCAGAACCCAACTACGAAAGTCCATGTGGTCTAACCAAAAAACCGGAATATGCATCTTCTTTGCTGCTAAAGTAGCGGCGATTAAATCGTCACGAGATTGCACAATAATAGCGGCTGGCTGATATTTTTTAAATTGTTTTCGATACCAAAAAGAAAGGCATTGTTGCCACAATAAATAAATTGGTAGAAGAAAATTTCTTATTCCACTCCAATTTTGTTGACACAGAAAAGGTGATTTCTGAGCCAAGATTTTTTGATCTTGACTAACTTTAAGAAGTTTACTGGAAGAAGTAAAAATCACAGGCGTAAAATTATTTTTATTTAATATCTGAGAAAGGGTTAGCTGAAAAGTCTCCCCGCCGCCATAAAACTTTGGGTTAGTATTGCGAATCAAAATTATTCTAGGCTTTGATTTTTGACCTTCAGAATCTTCATCCATAAGTTAATTATATCATTAGATAGACTGTGCTATAATAAGGCTTAATATGAAGAGAGTTGATTTATCAGTGGCGGTGACCGCGCATAACGAAGGTATTATTGCGCATAAAACAATTTTAAGTCTATTTGCAGCAGCTAAGAAACTTGAAGAAAAAAATATTAGTTACGAATTTTTAGTTCATATCGATAATGGCGACAAAGAAACCATTGATTATTTTAAACAATACGAAAAGAATAAAAAGTTTAGAATTTTTCAAAATCATTTCGGTGATTTAGGTTCATCGCGCAATTTTCTTTCCCAGAATGCTGATGGTGAATGTATTGCTTTTTTGGATGCGGATGATTTAGTTTCCGATAATTGGCTGATAACCGCTTATGAAACATTACAGAATTCTAAACAGGAAGCCGTGGTTCATCCAGAGGCAGTTTTAACTTTTGGTCTTGATATTAAGAATGTTTTAATGATACAGAAGAATTCCTTAAAACTAACAGAGCAAATCCCAATTATGGTCGGCGAGAATTGTTGGTGTTCGGTAGTAATGGCGAAAACTGAAACTCTCTTAAAAATTCCTTATCATAAACTAGGAAATGGCTATGGATATGAAGATTATATTTTTAATCTTGAAACTATGTACGCTAATATTGATCATCTCGTAGCAAAAGAAACTGTGCTTTTCTATCGAAGATCAAATACATCAATGCTCTCAACTAATAACTCAAATAGCTTCGTAATTCCCTACGTGGATATTTTTGACGTTAAAAATATCCAAAAATTATATGAAAATTATTGTTAAACGCTTGCAAAAAAAATATGAAAGTGCTACCCTA
>CALIXG010000062.1 GCA_938046495.1 uncultured Candidatus Saccharibacteria bacterium
AGTTTTAGCAGAATATAAAGGCGTGGTCCGTGGAATTTTCAGGCCTATTAAATGGTATTCAGAAGACGGAAAAAGATACATGTTTGACGGTGAAGAAGTTTATGATAAGGAAATATTAGATTTATATCTAAATAAAACTATTGAGCGATTGCCTGGCAACATGAGTCCGGTGCGGTATTTCGGCTATTAAAAATTACTATCTTATAAACAAAAATGTTATATAATTCACCATATGGACACCATTACAAATATTCAGTATTACATTGAAAAAACTATGCTCGAAGATGGGGATTTTTATTCAGCAGTAATACTTTATTTGAATGGAGAAAAAGATGATTATTCTGCACAAACGGTTTTATGGGAATTGAGTCATTCAAATGAAAATGGCATGTTTTTTGCTGGGCTCGATTTTGGGGAATTCAAGACAGCATTGGATATATTAAAAATACCTGGTGGCGGTCATGAAGAATAAAGCCTACGGTATGATGATTGGCTTGGTGGTTGGTGATATTTTGGGCGCACCAGTTCAGTTTGGAGTAAACAGTCAAGAAATCCGAGAAAATATTGAAAAATTAAAAGATTTTCATGATAACCACGTATTACCGAAAGGGGTTTATACCGACGACACATCCATGACTTTATGTTTAGCCGATAGCTTGATTGAAAAGCAGGGATACGATTCTTATGACGTAATGAAAAAATATAGCGACTGGGAAGCGCATGGATACAGAAGTTATTTTGATTATGGCTACGACGTAGGATCACAAACCGATAACGCAATTTCAGTTTTTGAAAAAAATCCAATTGTAGAAAAAAATCTTAAACGCGAATTCAATGCAGGTAATGGCTCAATTATGCGATTAGCGCCAACTATTCTTGCGGCGGCAAAGAGGAATAGCTTAGCGAAGACAGTTGAGTTGGCTTGGATTTCTGGTCGGGAAACTCATTATTCAGAAGTTGCAGAAATGGGGACAGAGATATTTGCAAATTTTTTATATAGGGCATTGAGATCCAGAAATAAGAAAAAGATCGTTTCCTTAGATAACCTTACATTTACTTCCAAGATATTTGAAGAGTGTTTTCTTGAATTTGAATCGTTATTTTATCCAAGAATAAATTCCAATGGTGAATGCCTAAGAGATCTAGGGGGATATATTATAGACTCAATAACGATTGCGATTTGGGGTTTTGTGCGCTCCAAAAATTTTGAAGATGGAATGCTAAAGATTTTAATGCTGGGCGGAGACACCGATACAAATTGCGCAATTTATGGACAGCTCGCGGGAGCGTATTATGGACTAAGAAAAATCCCAAAACGATGGGTTAATAATATGGCAATATCAGATGAGGCTATTATAGAACTAGCGAATAAGTTATTAAAAATGAAATCTTGCCCAATTATCCGAACGAGATTTGAAGAAGATATTTATTTTGAAAATCCAAAAGGAGGCCTATGAAAAAGCGGACTAAGCAGACTCTGGAAGAAAAACTTCTTAACCTTGAACAAGAGTTAAAGGTATCAGTTGCGCCCTATCATGATCAAAATTTTACCCTTACTTACGACCTCGAGATGCCTAGTCAGACAAAAATGGCAGGGGAATTTTTGAACGTTTTAGGAAAGTATTGCTCGAAAACAAAGAGCGAAAATTTGTTAAATTTAATGAGGCAGAAAAAGCAGTTATCTGTAAGTGAAGTCCTGAGAGCGGTTAGCTTTAATGGTCGTGTTCCATACTATAGCGCAAATGATGATTTTGAGAATTTCCATAATTTTGTTACACGGTATTTGATAGAAAGTGGCTGGTTGATCGATTTTCCAAAGATTGTTTTAAGAGTTCGAGGTATTGCAATGTTAAGGTTGAGTATCTTTAAGTATATTTTAAGAAATTGGAACTGGATTATAGCTATTTATGATTTTAGAGTATTAGAAGAACTTGCAATTCATTATGGACAGGTTTCCTTAAAAAATTCTGCTATCGAAGAAGATGCATTGAGACGAGAATTTATTAGAAAAGTCTTAAAGCAAGAAATCGCAGAGCTGGAGCAAAAACTTGAAGAAAATATCTTAAAAATCATAGACAGTAGTGAGCGAAATGATTTTTTTCATAAAAAATAGGCTGGCTACGAAGGCTAATCGTAAAAATAAATTGATAAAAACAACACGAGAACAACAAATTTAAATTGGCTCTTGTAAGAAATTTCAATTTTTTAGGCACAATAAATAATCGCGAGGGTTTCGGCGACACGAAAACTAGCGACTTTGGCTTGATGGGATTTTAGCCATTCATCGACAGCGCGAGCGGAACCTGGTAGTTCTGGATTGTTATAATCATGCACAATAATTACGCCGCCTGGCGACATTTTTTCGGTAACGAGACGTAGACTGGTTTTGATGGATTGATATAAATCGCCGTCCAGAAAGGCATAGGAAATTTTTTCCGGTATATCATATATGATATCAAGATCATCAAAAAAGGCTTTCTTGATTTTAGGAAGTTTAAGTCCCATTTTCTTAAATTTTTCGATAACTTCGCGTTTGGTAACAAGTAGTTCCCCAGCCTGAAAAGCGTCACCAGCCGCCGAATTGTCTTCGCGGGTTTTGGCAGGGAGCCCCTCAAAAGAATCGTAGAGCCAGAGTATTTTTTGACCGGTCTGAGTGGCTTGATTTTCCGATTGGATAGGGACGCCAAACCCCATCGATTCCAAAAGTTTTTGATAAAGTACAGAGGTGTCTGCCTTGTAGCAACCAAATTCCACGACGTCACCCGGCACATTATTATTTAGAGTTTTTGTGAGTTCCTGCAAAAGAATTTCCGTTTCACGCGCGGTAACTTGTTGCATGTAATCCTGATTTTTGGAAGAATTTTTGGCTTTCATTTGATGAATTTATTTTAGACTTTTCGACTGAATTTTATTTTGAGAAAATTACTTTTTACGTAAGAAAAAGGCGAAAATTATGCCGCCGATGCCAGCAGAAATTATATCACCCATGGTATCGCCGACACCAGGAGCGTTGAGCTCCTGCATATGACCACCACAAAGTTGGTCGTAGGAAAATTCAAAACATTCCCAGGCAGCCGCGACAAAGAAAACAAAAGAAACAATGAAGAGAAAGGCGAAGGCGGTGGAGTATTTCTTAATTTTTACGGCTGAAGTACTTGAAGTGGAAGTGGATTTTACGGCAGAATCTTTACCATCATAGACATTATCAAGAATTTCTTTGGCGAGAAAAGCGGAAAATACACCCGATAAGGTGTGGACGATTTTATCATAACTCGGAGAACCAAAAATAATCAGAGTTTTATACCAATCGAGGTCAATGCCAAGCACCATGGCGATAACTAAAAAGAAACTATAGGAAAGACGAAGCTTGGTCGAAGTATGAAGATTGATTTTCGCGATTAAATCTGGGATAAAAGGTAAAATGATTGTCACGAGATAGCTTGGTAGTTTATGCCAGGTAGCTGGATCGACGAAGTGCATAATAGTGAGTGTGATGCCGGAAAAGGCAATGAGGAACTTGATACTTAAATCTAGTTTGGCGAGATTGGAAGTTTTTTGGAATTGTTTAATAAATTTTTTCATAATGAACTCTTTAATTTGCTTTATTTTAGCATATATGTTGTAAATACAGAACACCCCGCCGGGGCGGGGTGCTGTTTAGTGCCTTAAATATTCAGAGATTTGAGAATTTAGCAGTCTTATTTGTCGACAACTTCACCTTCGACTGGTTCATCTGGGTTAGATTTGCCAGCTTCTGGATTGGCCTGGTCGGCAGAGTTAGCTTGGTAAAGTTTGGCACCGATTGGCATTACTTTATTAGCTAATTCTTTAGCGGCTTCTTCGTATTTAGAAGCCTCGGCATTGGTGTCTTTTAGGACTTCCTTAGCTTCTTCGACTGCCTTCTTGATAGTCTCTTTATCTTCATCAGAGATTTTATCCTTGAACTCATCAGGCATTTTTTCGTATTGATAGATAGCTTGTTCTAGGTGATTCTTAGCATCGATAGCTTCGCGCTTTTTCTTATCTTCATCAGCGTGGAGTTCAGCATCTTTTTGAGCTTTTTCAATATCTTCCTTGGACATATTGCCAGAGTTTTGAATAGTAATGCTTTGCTCTTTACCAGTTCCCTTATCGCGAGCGGTAACGTTTAGAATACCGTTAGCGTCAATATTGAAGGTAACTTCAATCTGAGGAACACCACGTGGAGCTGGAGCAATACCGTCAAGTACGAAACGACCAAGGGATTTGTTATCGGAAGCCATTTCGCGTTCACCCTGCAAGACGTGAATTTCTACCTGTGGCTGATTATCAGCAGCGGTGGAGAAAGTCTCAGATTTAGATGTAGGAATCGTAGTGTTGCGGTCAATAAGCTTGGTGGAAACGCCGCCCATAGTCTCGATACCGAGAGAGAGTGGAGTAACGTCGAGAAGAAGTACATCTTTCACATCACCTTGAAGCACACCACCCTGGATAGCAGCACCGACAGCCACAACCTCATCTGGGTTAACACCTTGCATAGGTTCTTTACCGAAGAGTTCCTTGACTTTTTCAACCACAGCTGGCATACGGGTCATACCACCAACCATCACCACTTCATTGATATCGCTAGTGGAAAGCTTGGCATCCTTAAGAGCCTTGTGAACTGGGTCAGCAAGACGATCAATCAGTGGAGAGACCAATTCTTCCATCTTTGAGCGAGTCAAAGTGTATTCAAAGTGTTTTGGACCATCAGCATCGGCAGAAAGGAACGGAAGGTTAATTTCGGTTTCCTTAGCGGAAGAAAGTTCCTTCTTAGCTTTTTCAGCTTCATCCTTAATACGTTGCATAGCAGCAGCGTCTTTCTTGATATCGATACCAGATTCTTCTTTGAATTTATCACAGAGGAAGTTAACGATAAGGTTATCAAAATCTTCACCACCAAGGTGAGTATCACCGTTAGTAGAAAGCACTTCGAAGACACCGTCACCTAATTCAAGAATGGAAACATCGAAGGTACCACCACCAAGGTCGAAGACCACGATTTTCTCTTCGCTCTTCTTTTCGAGACCGTAAGCGAGAGCAGCGGCAGTAGGCTCATTGATAATACGCTTGACTTCAAGACCAGCAATCTTACCAGCATCTTTGGTAGCTTGGCGCTGAGAGTCGTCGAAGTAGGCAGGAACGGTAATGATAGCTTCGGTAACTTTCTCACCGAGGAAAGCTTCTGCGTCAGCCTTGATCTTGGAAAGAATCATAGCAGAGATTTCTTCTGGGGTATATTCCTTACCATCCATCTCTACGGCTACACCATTGCCTTTTTTAACAATCTTATATGGCATAATGTCGAGATCGCGTTGAACTTCTTTATCATCAAACTTACGACCAATCAAACGCTTAATACCATAGATGGTGTTCTTTGGGTTAGTAACACGTTGACGTTGGGCAACTTTACCAACGAGGCGATCACCTTTTTTAGTCACAGCCACGACAGATGGGGTGGTGCGATCACCTTCAGCATTGGTAATTACTTCCGGCTTTCCGGCTACCATGTAGGCGAAAGCGGAGTTAGTTGTACCAAGGTCAATACCAATAATTTTACTCATAAATACTCCTTGTTTATTATTTTTGGCACTTTAGCGGTTATTCTGCTAATTTGTCTTAAGTATAGCTAATTAGCACTCTAATGTCAAGACTGCTAATTATTAAATTAATAGGGGTGGATGAGAAAAATTAAAAAGATTTTTGAGATTTTTGGCTATTTTTTGATGAAAATTTTCTTCACAAATTCGATTAATTCGACCCGGAACTGGAAGAGTAGAAGACCGATACCAGCTACCGAAGAGCCGATAATTGCCGTAGAACCGTTAAACTGTTTGGGCGATTTTTCGGGATCGCCAGTTTTTGGCACCTCAAGTTTATCGGTGGCACCAGTATTAGCCTTTTGCTTGCGACAGCGATGTGTCTCAGGATTACGTTCATACCCCTCTTTGCAAGGCGCAGGAGTTTTTTCGTCTTTTGAGTCAATTTTCTTGCAACGGTTAGTAGCTGGATTCAATTCCTTACCTTCACCACAAGTTTTAGGAGTCTTTGGTACTGGAATTTTTACGCAACGACCGCTCTTTGGGCTGATTGTTTTACCCACTTCGCATGGTTTCTTTGCATTTCCTGCAGGACTAATCTTTTTACAACGATGCGTCTGAGGGTTAAGGTAATAGCCTGTCTTGCAGATCTTTGGTTGATTTTCATGAGAGTTCTCCTTATTACAGCGATGGGTAACTTGGTTTAGATAATATCCGGGTTTGCATTGTTTGGGAGTATTTGGTTTGGAGGTAGGGATTTTATTACAGCGATGAGTCTCCTGATTTCTAATATAGCCAAGCTTACAGGGCTTATTCACGATATTTTCAGTTGGCTTAGGCTGATTGGGCTTAGTGGGTTTTGGTTGCTTTGGTTGTTTAGGTTTTTTCTGAGGAGATTTTGGCTCTGTAGTCTTTCCTGGCTCTTGTGGTTTTTTCGGTTTCTTTTTATGACGTTCGTCATAACTTTTTATACAACGATTAGTTAAGGGATTACGAATTTTCCCTTCTGGACAGGGTTTAGAGTCCGGCAAAACACTGCGGTGTTCGGCATCAGTGGGGGCCTCAGCAAAAATGATTTCAGAATATGAATTCCCCGGCAGAGAGCCAAGACTAACAGATCCAAGTAGCTCGGCCCTCTGTGGAACTTTACCGATATTATAATAATTTTGGGGACCTCCATCTCTTTTTAGACTTAAAGGATTCCAGGCGTCATCCTTTTTGGCGCTGGAAAAATCTAAAAATAAGATGGACAAAAATAATAAAAATAGACCAGTAACAAAACACCACATAATCGGTTTTTCTGGTCGCTTTCTGAATTGTACTTTTTTCATATTTACCTCACTTAATTTGTTTGACTGCAATTTAGCAAGTTTAAGAAAAAAGGAGAAGCATAAGCGGAAAGATTTTTGATTTTACAGATAGAAAGAAGCCTTAAAAATTTTTAGCATAAGCAAGTTATAAATTGTCATAAGCAAGATATGATTGACCATAAGCATGATATAATATAGCTAAATGGAGGTTCAAAATTTACTATTGACTTTCGGGGTGATAATTTTGAGTGCCCTAGCCCAATCTTCCATGCAACTCAGCACTGGGGTATTTCTTTTGTTATACCGAGAAAGTGCCGGAAGATATCTAAAGAAGAAAACCAAAAATCTACTCTCAAATTACATCGTAGGGTATATCTTTTTAACGAGTTTACTCTTAACCTCTATCTGTTATGCGCTGATAGTATTATTTGGTGGCAATTTAACCATTCTATGCCTGACAGTTTTAATTTGTTTGATTTTTAGTCTTGCAATTTGCGTGTGGTTCTTCTACTATAAAACCAACAGATCCACGGAACTTTGGTTGCCAAAGTCAATCATCCGATATATCCGCAAACGCGCGGCAAATTCATCTAGTAATATTGAGGCCTTTTCATTAGGTGTTTTGTCGGTGGTGGCGGAACTACCATTCATCCTAGCTTTAATGTTGGTTTCAGCCGATAGTTTTTTGAAGCTACCAGCGCTTTGGCAGATTGTCATGATTTTAACCTATACGGCAATTTCAGTGATGCCGCTAGTAGTGTTAAAATTCAGCATTCGCCATGGTAAGACGGCTGCGGAAATTCAAAAGTGGCGTTTAGATAATTTAGATTTCACGAAACTGATTTCAAGTATTCTCTTCATTACTTTAGGATTATTTCTGATTGCTTTTAAATTAGTGGCAGGAGGTTTTTAATGCGTAAAAAGAATAGCGAAAATCTGCCAGTGACAGATAAGTTAATTAAGAAAATTCTAAAAACAGAATGTAAGATTGAAAATATACCAGAACTAGATACACAGACGATAGAGTTTATTGTAAAAAAAGTGGTATCTTGGGCGGAAAAGAAAACCATTGTAACTCAAAGTGAATTCGACAAGAAATTAGCGAACGAGGTAAAAAAGTTTAATACTGATTTGGGATTCATGATTGAGCAAAGGAACAAACTGGTTTAGAGAAGGATGAATGATGAGTGAAAAATTTGATTATGATTTGATAATTATCGGTAGCGGCGCAGCAGGAATGTCGGCAGCAAGAGCGGCGGCTGCAAGCAAAATTCGCGTAGCAATTATCGAGAATGAATTAGTCGGCAGTAAGTCCGATATTTATCGCGTAGCGCAACTCTCAGCTTCTGACATCGCAAATCAATATTATGATGCGAAGAAGTTTTTACAGCTGAGCAATAATCAAGACACTCTGACCTATAACTATCCTTCCCTCTTCGAAACCATTCAGAAGCGAGTGAAAAAATATATCTTAGCCAAGAAAAAATCTTTCGCGAATTTTAAGATCGATTTAATTCACGGCGATGCGCATTTTATTTCACCTTATGAAGTAGCCGTAGCAAATAAACGTTATTCAGCGAAGCGCTTTTTGGTCTGCACCGGCAGAAGTATGGATCTTAGTGCGATTTCAGGAATTGAAACCACGAATTACTATTTGCCGGAAGATATTTTCATGCGCGTGAAAAAATTACCAAAAATCGTTTTAGTAGTTGGAGCCGGAAAGAAAGGAATTGAGACCGCAGAGTATCTAGCCAAAATGGGATGCAAGGTAATTGTGACAGAAAAAGAAGATACAATTCTAGAAGGTTATGATAAAGAAGCAATTGAAGTGGTTACAAATAAGTTAGTGTCTGGGCTAAAAATTAAGATTCTCACTAACACAAAAGTTGTAGCAATCCAAAAAGATAAGAATGAAACTGTTTCTAGCGGACGCCGAGTAGCTACGGTAAAAGTAACGATGAAACGTGGCGCTGATGAAAAAACAGTGCGCGTAGAAGCGATTGTTTTTGCGATTAGTAACCGACCTAATACAGAACTCGGTCTGGAAAATGCAGGGATTAAATTCAGCGAACGAGGGATCGTCGTGAATGATCAGCTCGAAACCAGCGTGAGTCATATTTTTGCAGCCGGAGATGTGGTAGCAAATCCAATTAAGCAGTCCGTTGGTTATTCGACAGAAAAAGCGGCTTATGAAGGAACGCTGGCGGTAAATAACATCTTAAAACGCAATAAGCTAACCTTAACTTATCGCCATTTTTCAACCGTATTAAATACGACACCAAAAATCGTGACGGTAGGGTTAACGGAAAAAGATTGTTTATCACGGGGTATTAAATGTAAGATTGTGATTGTACCAGAAATCGAAACCACTCATTCCCTGATTGCGAGTGAAAAACTAGGATTTTTGAAGTTAATTTGTGACAAAGATAAGAAACTTCTAGGCGCGACAATCGTAGCCAAAAATGCTGACCTCGCAGTAATGGAGATTGTGGCTGGCATGTATGGCGATTTAACACTCTTGGAACACGCTTCGATGCCTCATATCAATGAAAGCTTCTCCGATATCGTAAGGATAGCTGCCAAAAATTTGATGTAAAAACTATAGATACGAGTAAGGTTGCAGCTGGATTTTGCTCTGATAATAAATTTCAGATGAAAGATCTAAATAAAAAAAAGAGCCTAATGGTTCTAAAACTTGGTGGCGGGGGTTCGATTTGAACGAACGACCTTTTGGTTATGAGCCAAACGAGCTACCAGGCTGCTCTACCCCGCGACGTATGTAGCTATTATAATCTACAACGATTTTTCTGTCAAATATTAACTGCCTAGTTCCAATTCTATCTCAATATCCCGAAGCAAATATTGAATTTGAGTCTCTTTTATTTGTGTCCAATAAAATTTATCTACGATATAGCCACAATTATCAAACAATAATTCATCTGAAATTTCTACATTGCCGGATATTTGTTTGTAAATTCTGTGCACAATTTCTGCGTGTAGAATTTTCGATTTAAAATCTTGGATGTTTTGTTCTAGTGCGGTTTTCTGTAATGGTTTTTCGTAGAACACTTCTTTTTGCAGGCCATAAAAATCTTCATTAGCTGAAAAATCGGAATAAGTATCATTACCGAGCAAGAATACGTTCGAATTATCCGTGTATAAAATTTGATCTAGAATCAAAGATAAATAACGCAGAAGACAGGTAGCCAGTGGAGCTAATTCCTTAGCGATATCATGAAAATACAAAATAACTTTCAAACTATCCGAATTTTTTCGTCTTTTGACAGAAAAATAATTAACTTCATCCGAAATTTGCCCCTTTCGAAAATCTGAGGTGTGTATATATGAATAAAGTTTTGTTTTTATACTGTCTGTTTTCTCATTGTTCATTTTAAATTTAAGAGAAATTCGTTTGATGGCTCGATTGATAGATTCGTCACTTACCA
>CALIXG010000063.1 GCA_938046495.1 uncultured Candidatus Saccharibacteria bacterium
TTAGGCATAACTTGCTTATGACAATTTATAACTTGCTTATGCTAAAAAAATTTTGGGGGATTTTACCTCTGTTAAATTATTTTTAAAAATGCTTATGGTTGTGATTTTTGAGATTTTTCGCTATGGTGCAGGTAAATAAAACAGTGAGGTAATATGAAAAATCAGCAAACAAAGAAAATAAAAAAGACAGTACTAGGAATTTTAGGTTTAAGCGTATTGACGCTTGGGCTGGGATTTGGGGCGAACTCGGCAGTTTTTGCGACATTGAGAAAAACTGAATTAGCTGATAGGAATATCGTGCTTTCGGGAATTGTAAAGGAAAAAACTGAGCAGGATTCTGGAGTGGAGAGTAGCGAAAATACGGTGGGGAATGAAAATTCTGATGGTAAAAATTCTGATGGTGAAAATACGAAAAATTTAACTTCCGAAGGAGAGGTTTTAGAGGGTGAGGTGCCGGAAGAGGAGCTCGAGGCGACTGATACAGACGAGGGGGAATTGGATGAAAATGAAAAATTAAAGGTGCCAATTCTAGGTCAAGTTGGTCAAACATTGAAGGATTTCTGGTGGATCTTAGTAATTTTAGGGGGATTAATTAGCTTTCTTCTAGTCTTCTTATTTATCAAAAAGAAAGGAAAACGAAATATTCACCACTCATAATAGTAATTATTTCTCGCAAAATAAATTCTCATTTTTTCTCTCATAACGAGTGGTGAAACGAAGAAAGTGTACCTTAAAAATAACTAATCTTGGACAAGAATACTCGGAGCTCGGGTATTCTTGTTTTTCCTTGGGTGTGATAAGATAGGAGTATGGAAAGCTGTTATGTTTTTTTAGCATTCGTCTGTGGCTGGTTTATCGCACAGTTTTTCAAACTAATTGTGTTTGTGATTAAAACTCGCGGCAAGGCAAAATTTTCGGAAGTACTATATTATATGATGAAATCTGGTGGAATGCCGTCTGGTCATACAGCGAGTTTTGCGGCAGTAACTGGAACGATTGGCTTTTTGTCTGGTTTTAATTCGACGGTGTTTGCACTGGCGGTCTGTATGACTTCGATTTTGATTTATGATGCCACCAACGTGCGCCATTCGGTAGGGGAACACGGTGAAATTATTAATCAGTTGATTGATGAGAAGAATTTGAAGTTAAGTGAGGCGGAAAAAATCGCGCATCTACGCGTGGTGGAGGGGCATACGGTGCCGGAAGTGGTGGCCGGATTAATTTTAGGTATATTAATTTCTATTGCAATCAATTTTCTATTGATTAAATAAATGAGGAATTAATGGGCAAAATCGAGCGATAAAACGGGAAGAGAGAACGGAAAAAGCGGAAAATTGTCTGAAAATTATCGGAAAATTGAAAAATCTTAAAAAATCTTGCAAAATTGTGTTGACATTTATTATTTTGTCATCTATTATAGATACATCCTCATGAGCAAACGGGAAACCAAATGAACATGAGGGAAGAATTTTAACAATTCAGTTGTGCAATTATTAAAATAGATTTATTTCTATTTTTATCATCGTCAGTTAATTTATGAATATTTGAGTTTTCAAATTTAAAATTCAAGGTCTTAGGACCTTTAATGGAGAGTTTGATCCTGGCTCAGGATGAATGCTGGCGGCATGCCTAATACATGCAAGTCGAGCGGTAGCATGGCTTCACCGTTTCCTTGACACACTTGGCCTTATGCGAGTGGAAAGATTCGAGGGAACCGTGAAGCTGATGACGAGCGGCGGACGGCTGAGTAACGCGTGAGAACATACCCCAAAGTGAGGGATAACTAGTCGAAAGATTAGCTAATACCGCATGTGATCTTTGGATTAAAGCATTT
Source organism: uncultured Candidatus Saccharibacteria bacterium (assembly GCA_938046495.1). Taxonomy (GTDB): domain Bacteria; phylum Patescibacteriota; class Saccharimonadia; order Saccharimonadales; family Saccharimonadaceae; genus Nanosyncoccus. The sequence goes on from CALIXG010000063.1 coordinate 1,835, forward strand.
ATGCGCTTTGGGAATGGCTTGCGTACGATTAGATAGTTGGTGAGGTAAAGGCTCACCAAGTCGACGATCGTTAGATGGTTTGAGAGGATGATCATCCAGACTGGGACTGAGACACGGCCCAGACTCCTACGGGAGGCAGCAGTAGGGAATCTTGCACAATGGGCGAAAGCCTGATGGAGCAACGCCGCGTGAAGGATGAAGGCCTTCGG
>CALIXG010000064.1 GCA_938046495.1 uncultured Candidatus Saccharibacteria bacterium
TTATTTTTATGCAAGATTTTGTTGCAAAGGTCCTGAGCTATTACGATAATTTGCAATTTTTCAAAAAATCAGTTAAAATATCTAAAATTAATTAAGGAGAAAACATGCTCGCGATTCGTATGCAGCGTAATGGTCGTACTCACTACCCAACATTTCGACTAGTCGTCCAAGAATCCCAGCGTCATCCACTTTCTGGACGCGTTGTGGCTGAGGTCGGCAATTACAATCCAGAAACTAAGAAAACCACCCTCGACAAGGAAAAGGTCGAGTTCTACCTCAAGAATGGTGCTCAACCATCTACTCGTGTAGCTCGTATCTTGAAACTTGAAGGTGTGAAGCTTCCTGACTGGGTCAAAGAACCTACCAAGAAGCAAAAAGCCCCAAAGCACGCAGATAAGCTTCGCAAGAATCAACCAAAAGAAGAAGCTGAAGCTTAATTTCTTAAAAAACGCTCCGAAGAGGGGCGTTTTTTCATCAAAAGTGCTATAATATAACCATAAACTTAACCGGAGAACCTATGTCAACCATTGACCAACAATTTGTCGAATTTATCGTAAAAACTCTCGTCAGTAATCCAGAAAAAGTCGCTATTAACCGCGTAATTGATGAAAAAGGTGTCCTACTTTCACTTTCCGTTGATCCAGAGGATGTCGGTCGTGTCATTGGTCGCCGTGGTGCTACCGCTCAGTCTATCCGTACCCTCCTTCGCGCACTTGGTACGAAGAATGATGCACGCTACAATCTTAAAATCGTAAACACCGATGAATTAGATGGTGATGGTGAACCTACTGCCGCTCGTTCGGTCGCTGATTATAATGATGAAGCCGAAGAAGGGAATGACAGTCTTGCCGAAAAAACTCGTGCCGAGCTCGCCGATCTCGATGATCTCGAAGTCTAATAGGCTACGCAGAATTATTTTATAACTGTCGAAAATACCCCGGAAAATGGGGTATTTTTCTTGCTAAATTCTCTTGACATTCAATACCGTAATGGTTATACTAATGATAGTTCATTTTTGAACGAAGCCTAACTGCGAGTCGGCTTACATAAACAAGTTGAGAGCTTATATGTTCAAAAATCCCACCCGAAATCAGGTGGTTTTTTGATTATCAGAAAAATTGGATTCTTTATATATTAAAAATCGTATTTTTTATTCATTTTTCATTCCTTTTATG
>CALIXG010000065.1 GCA_938046495.1 uncultured Candidatus Saccharibacteria bacterium
ATTCGCGCTATTTGTGGTTATACTGAATCTTTGTCTCGTATCGGCCGCAAGCATAATGACGCCAACGTCCTCTGTCTTTCTTCAGACTATATGTCGGAGGAAGAAGTTAAGGCATCCGTCATAGGATTTTTGGAAGAGCCATTTATTCCAGAAGAACGCTACATTCGTCGTAATCAGCGCCTGGACGAGGAAAATATTTACTAAAAAGGAAAAATATGGGTGAGGACACAATTATCGTACCAACGATTTTAACCGATGACACGAATGTTTTTATTGAGCAGATGAAGGCCTATATTTCGTTTGCCAAGCGCATTCAGATTGATCTGATGGATGGCACTTTTACGCCGAATCGTAGCGTGCCAGATAGTTCAATTTCTCAGCTACCGAACGGCATTCAATTTGACCTGCATCTTATGGCGATTCGTCCGAGCGACCACTTGTCAGAGGTCTTGCGTCTGCATCCACACCTAGCGATTTTTCACGCCGAGGCTTCCGAGGATCTATTGCCGATTTTTGAGCAATTAAAAAAAGCTGGAATTAAGGCTGGGGTGGCAATTCTACCTACCACTTATCCAGGTTTAGTGAAAAAATATCTTGAAGTCGCTGACCATGCCCTGATTTTTGCCGGCAATCTCGGTCAACAGGGCGCCAAGGCTGATATTTTGCAGGCCGAAAAGGTCAAGATTATTCGCAGTATCAAGCCTGATATTGAAATTGGTTGGGATGGCGGTGCCAATCTGACTAATGTTCGCGCTCTCGCTAATTACGAAGTGAATGTGATTAATGTTGGCTCTGCACTTTCTCAACCCGAAGATAAAAAGGCTGCCTATGAGGCTCTCGTCGCAGAAGCCAAAAAACGTGGAGTCTTCCTATGAGTCGCGTAGTTTGCCTCGGTAGTGTCTTGCAAGACATCTACATGATTGATCATAATGATCTCGGCGAAATTAAGACCGGCGAAAAGCTGACGATCGATAAAAATAGTTTCGAGGTTGGCGGTGGTGCGGTCAATGCTGCCACTAATTTTGCTAGACACGGTCACGAGACTATCGTGATTTCTAATTTTGGTCGCGATAGTGCAGCCAATGCCATTTTGAATTTTCTCCAAAACGAAAATGTCGACACTAGCTACTTGAATTTTACGCGCAAGAAGACCGGTATTTCGGTAATTTTGCTC